>SLGQ01000060.1 GCA_007136595.1 Candidatus Sumerlaeota bacterium
ATGGATAGAAGATCATCTTTTGAGACTTCAAAAAAGTGCCGGGGTTCTTAACATTCCATTTGATGAAGAAATTTTGATAAATTGTGTGATCTGTGAACTTTCAAAAAATTCTTTTCCAAATGCTAGAATGCGGATAATTATCAACAAAAAGGGGGGGGCGGAAATAAATTTTGAACCTTTTTCAGACAACTTAAACCCTGTTTCAATCCGATTTAAAGAGGTTGAGCCTCAGGGGAACTTAAAAATATGGCCCTTTAAAAAACATGCTCAAAATGATTCAGAGGAAGTTATCCTTATCGACAGGAACAATGGAAATGTCCTTGAGGGAAGCTATACAAATGTTTTTGTCAAAAAAGGAAATGATTTTTTCACACCTCCCGATGATGGAAAGATACTTCCCGGAATATGCAGAAAATATTTCATTGAATATCTTAAACTGAAAGGGTACGGCATAAAAGAAAAGTGTTTCAGCAGAAAATTTATGATAAAAAAGGAAATTTTTCTGACAAATGCATTAAGAGGTGTTATAAAGATTGAAGATGGTCTTTGATCGAATCAGGAGGTAGTGTTGAAATATCTTGCTTTATCTTTTCTCTTTTTCATGGTTTTTAATCTTTTTGGAGAACCTTTGCATTTTTACAGGTACGGCAAAAAAATATCTTTGAGCAACAATTTAAAGGAAGTTGCCTTAACCGGTAAAATTTTTGTAAAATTTAAAGAAACTATATGTGAAAAAGAAGAGGAGAAATTATTTAAAAAATATGGTGTCGAAGAAGTTAAGCGGTTTCACTATTTAAAAAATTGGGTTCTTGTTAAAACTCCGCTTCATCCAGTTAAAACCGCTGCATTAATGGTGGAAAACGGTGATTTTTCCGCGGCAGAACCATCTTTTGCTCTTAAATTCGATAAGTTCAGTTTTACAGAGCCGAATGACCCTTATCTTTCCAACCAGTGGTATCTTGGAAGCACAACTGTAGATCATGCCCATATAATTTCTGCATGGCAGGCTCTTTTTGAAATGGGAAAAACACCGGGAGAAGGAATATCTGTTGCTGTAATTGATGACGGTTTTGATATTCATCATGAAGACCTTTCTGGACGGTTCATAAACTGGAAAGATCTTGGATCGAACTCAAAAACAGACATCTATAACCCATCCATTGACAAACATGGAACAGCTTGTGCAGGAATAATAGGAGCCGCTGTTGACAACGGGAAAGGAATTGCCGGGGTTTGCCACTCCTGTGATCTTATCGGAGTAAGATACAACCCTTTTCATCAAATAGATTATATGGCGATCACTGCGATCGATGAGGCGATGAAAATGGGAGCGGATGTAATCAGTTGTTCATGGGGAGTGCCAAAAAGCGAACCGGCAGGCAATGCTTCTTTTGGACAGCCTGTTCAGGAACTTCTGAAAAACATTTATAATGAAGGAAGGAATGGAAAGGGAACTGTGGTAATTTTTGCTGCCGGAAACGATGATTACGATTTTTCGATCAACAATGGATTTGCAGCAAACAGACATGTTCTTGCCGTTGGAGCATCAGATCAAAGCGGCATAAGATCAAACTACAGCAATTACGGAAATTACCTTGATATTGTTGCGCCTTCAACAAAAGGTATAAATGCTTTCAATGACGGAATATGGACAACAGACAACTATTTTTTTGAACAAGGGCAGGACACTTCAGGTTACAACCGCTACAATCTGAACAATGGTGATAATGAAGGAAAGTATTATAACGGATTTAGCGGAACATCAGCCTCTGCTCCCATTGTTGCCGGAGTTGCCGCACTGATACTTTCTGCAAACCCGGAACTTACAGCCAGGGAAGTGATGAATCTTATAAAAAACAGTGCTGATAAAATTGGACCAGGAGGAGCTTATGATTTAAACGGATTCAGCACTCATTACGGTTATGGAAGAATAAATGGCGGGAAAGCTGTAAGAAATGCATCCGATAAAGAGTTTCTAAAAGATCCTGACAGAAGCGGGGACGATCCCTCTCCGGACGAAGATGGCCCGTCAGATAATGATGCTGACACCGATGACAAAGAAAAGGAAGATAAAGATAACGAATCTCCGGAAAACCCGGACACTTCGAACGAAACTGGAGATGAAGATAAAAATGATAACGAAAATCCTGCTCAAGAAAAAGAAGATAGTTACGAAGAGGAGGAAAAAGCTCCGGAACATGACAAACAACAAAGCACCTTACAAGATGAAAAAGTTGGATGTTCCATTATTTTTTTAGATTAGATTTAATTTGTAAGAACTCAGAAAGGAGAAACCTTATGATCGATTTTTTAAAAGCTTTTGAAACAGTGATGGACAATCTGCCTGCTTATGAAAAAATTGAAACCGTCCCTTTGATCGGAGCTTTTGAAAGAATTCTTGCTGAAGATATAAAAACGGATAGAGATATTCCTCCGTTCAACCGTGTTGCAATGGATGGTTATGCGTGCAGGAAAGATGACATTGACAAAGAATTGTCCGTTATTGAAGTTGTTCCTGCAGGAAAAATAGCCGAAAAAAAAATAGGTTCCGGGGAATGTTCAAAAGTTATGACCGGATGTCCTCTCCCTGAAGGTGCTGAAATAGTTTTCATGGTCGAAATATCTCAGGAACTGCCTGAGAACAAAGTAAAATGTCTTGATCCTCAAAAAGCACTTAAATCTGAAAATTTTGCAAAAACAGGAGAAGATATAAAAAAAGGGGAAACCGTAATACCGAAAGGCACATTCATAACTGTTAAACATATTCCCGTAATAGCATCATGCGGATATGGTGAACTTCAGGTAATGAAAAAACCTATTGTGGGAATAATTTCAACAGGCGATGAACTTGTTGAGCCTTATGAAAACCCAAAACCTTACCAAATAAGAAATTCAAACAGTTGGCAACTTTCACAACAAGTTAAAAAAGCAGGTGCACTTTCGCAATATTACGGGATAGTGAAAGATGATGAAGCAAAGATCACCGATATCATTGCTCTTGCTCAACTTGAATGTGACATCATTCTGATAAGCGGAGGAATCAGCGAAGGTGACTTTGACTTTGTTCCTAAAGCACTTAAAAATTGCGGATTTGACATAATTTTTGACAAGGTGGCAGTCAAGCCGGGAAAACCTACGACTTTTGCTGTAAACAAAGACAAAGTGTGCTTCGGACTTCCGGGAAATCCGGTTTCAACATTTGTTATATTTGAAGTTCTTGTAAGACCTTTCATATTATTTATGCTTGGGAGCGAATATCTTCCTCAAAAAATTAAAACTGATATATCAACGAAATTTGAAAGAAAAAAAACTGACAGAACAGAGTTCATTCCTGTAAAAATAAATGACGACTGCAAAGTTGAAGCTGTCAAATATCACGGTTCAGGTCATTTCACATCTCTTTTGGATGCTGACGGTATTATGATGATAAAAAAAGGTGTCAGCAAAATCGAAGCGGGTGAAACAGTTGAAGTGCTGATTATTTAAAATTGTATTGATATCAAAAAAATTACATGTATAATCAATCAGTGTTTGTTTTTTATTTCAAAAAGGATTTATTTATCGTTAAGTAATAACTTGCGGGAGGCATCATTATGTCAAGAAAGTTTTTTGTGTTCACTATCTTTTTATCACTTGTTTTTGTTTCGTGTATATCTGACGATGAAAGTGAATGTGATTTTGACAATCCTTGCAAAGAAGGGTTTGTCTGCATAGACGGGAAATGTGTTGAATCAATTATTGAGGACAATGACGAGGACGACAGCGATCTTCCTATTGAAACTCCCGATGAAAATGAAACGATCTTTCCCGATGAATTTGAGTGGCCCGATGTTGAAGATGGTTTATGCGAACCTCTTGACCTGCTCTTCTGCGATCCTGATGACATATACAATGTCGTGAGGTGCAACAGCATGGGAGACGGTATTGAATCTGTACCTTGCGGAGATATGACTGTTTGTGAAAATGCAAGATGTGTTCAGCAGATATGTGTTCCGGGAGAACCTTTCTGCAAGGAAGATGACCTTTCAAAAGTTTTCAAATGCAATGAATATGGCAGCGGCACAACAATGGAGGTTATGGAAGATTGCGGACAAGGGGGATACTGCCTGCTTGACAAATGTATTTTTTATTGCGACATAGCGGCACAACAGAGAAGTTATCAGGGGTGTGATTATTTTACGGCTCACTTAAATACTTATACCAGAAGATCTGATCCGATATATGCTTTGACCATCAGCAACCTTTATACAGACAGAATCGTTACAGTTGACATCACAAACTTTACAGAAACAGGAGAAGTTGATGCCGGGAAAAACTTTTTCTGCATAGATGATGCTACGGCATGTATGTCGATGACAACTTCAAAAGGTCTTCTCATTCATCCGGGGAAACTTGGAATAATTAAGTATCCTCATAAAAAAATGGTTAAAGGAACCGGAAAACATTGGAACAGCTACAGAATAAAAACAGATCTTCCGGTAACTGTTTATCAGTTCAGTCCTTTTGACAACAGCTTTAACAATCCTTTTGAAACCAGCGGAAGGAGTGTTGACTACTCATTCCTTTTCCCTGACGCAGGGAGATCTTATTCAAATGATGCTTCTCTCCTTATTCCCTCAGCGAGCTTGGGACAACACTATATATCATCTTCATACAGAGGTGTTGCAAGTGCGGCAAACTCCTATGTTACAATAATTGGCATAAATGAAAAAGATACTGTGGTGACCGTTAAGCCATCGGTTAATATTTCCGCAGCAGGTGGTATTCCGGCTATTTCTTCGGGCAATACGGAAAAAATTACTCTTAAAAAAGGACAAGTCGCTCAAATTGAAGTGGCAGGGCAAGATATATCGGGAACAAGCGTTTTTTGTGATCCTGAAGATGCCGGATGTTTTCCTTTTGCAGTTTTTGCAGGAGCAGACTGTGTCAATATTCCTTTTGAGTATAAATATTGTGACCATATTGAGCAGCAGATGTTCCCCGTATCAACTTGGGGGCAGAAATATCTTCTTGTCAAAACACATCCCAGAGGAGAAGAGTGGGATTATGTCAGGATTACAGCAAGTGAAGATGATACCAAGCTCACTTTTTCACCGGAAACTCCCGAAGAGATAACCGTTCCATCCGGATGGATAAACTTTCCTGTAAATCCTGTCAAAACAGAACTTAACGCCGGAGAATTTTCTGAGTTTTACTTTAAAGGCAGTCTGCTTGTTGAAGCTGACAAGCCAATTATGATTTCACACTTTCTCACTGCATCACAAATGGTTTCCTTAGAGTGTCAGAATGAAGTTTCAAGACCCGATGATGTGTGCGTCGGAGACCCTGCTATGATGCTTATCCCTCCAACCGAGCAGTTCCGGAAAGATTACATTTTTCTTACTCCGGGCAGTTATAAGGAAAATTTTGCTACAATCGTTTTTAAAGATGGAACAGGGATAACTTTAAATGATAAATCGATCACAGACTCAACAAAAATAGGAGATTCCGGATACAGCTATACAATAGTTGAGCTGGGAGATAAGTTTGCAAGACACGATCTTGTTTGTGACGAACCTTGCGGACTGTATGTTTACGGATGGGAAGCCGATGTAAGCTATGCATATCCGGGTGGGCTTGATTTTGAAATATTAAGCTCCAACTGATATGAAATGAGCAAACTTCAAATACCTGAAAAAGTTAATCTCACAATTTCAGCAATGTTTATTGACGATCAACTTTTAGATGAAGTTTCAACAATTTTAGTATCTGAATATGGTGAAATGGACGGCGTGTCGCCCCTTTACAGCTTTTCTGACATTTCTCCATACTATGATCCTGAGATGGGCAGCGGTATAAAAAAGATCATTTTCAGTTTTAAAGAACCTTTCACCAGAGACCGTCTTGCTGAAGTAAAACTGAAATGTGTCGAAATTGAAGAAAAATATTCTTTAAATGGCTCAAGACAGATCAATCTCGATCCGGGAATGGTGTCACTTGAAAACTTTGTTCTTGCAACCGGAAAGAATTTCAGTCACAGAATATATCTGGGCAAAGGTGTTTTTGCCGAAGTGACATTGATGTTCGGAAAAAAGAACCTGATCAAAGAATTGCCGTGGACTTACAGGGACTACCTTTATGAACCTGCAAGATCGTTTTTGCTTGAAACAAGAGAAAGATACAGAATAAAAAGAAATAAATTCAAGTTAAAGAAGGAGTTTTGATTGAACCTTATAGCTTTTCCTCTCAAACACGAAAACCCTTTCCCCATAAAGGTTAAGGTGGGGGATCCGGAAAAAATCAATGACAAGACAATGATCCTTTGTACCGGAACAGGAAGTAAAGGTGCCGAAGTGCTTGGCTCCGCTTTATCGAACTACCCTGAAATCGAAAGAGTTATTGAGTTTGGAAGTGCGGCAACTGTTTCAAAGGGGGAAATCGGATCAATATATGAATGCACTCTGTTTTTAAGCTTTGAAGGGGTAGTTCTTGCAACTGCCGGAAGGATAACAAAGCTTCCCGTGACCGCCGTTACAGGTTCTGATGAACTTTACAACGGAGAAGGGCTTGACTGGGCTTCACATATCAGTTTTCCTCTCATATACACTCAGGAGTCATTGATCTTCAGAAATGTTGCAACAGAGTTTCGCAAAGATTTTACATCCATAAGAATTGTAACAGATGATGGTACCGGAGACATACGAAGTCAGGTAACATTCCACATAAACAACTCTAAAAAAAAGATAAGCACTATATTTCAGAAAATTAAAGAAACCGATTAGCTTTTTCTGCCGAGACGATCAAGCATTGTTCTGTATCCCGGCAAATTGGAAAAATCTATATTGACATCTTCAAAAGCTTTTTTTATCAGTTCATTCCTGTTTTGATCCGGGATTTTAGAAGAAAGTGCGCTGAACAGCATTTCATACCTGAAACCGTTAAACACAAAAAAAGAAAGATAAGGGCTGTTACTCCAGATAGCATGTTGAAAATTACCATCTTTATCAATTGCCGTTATAAGATATTCCCTTCCGTCAACAGCAATGTTCATCCAGTCTCCGCTCCAGAGTTCAAGAACATTTTTTGCATTGCTTTTTATTATCACTCTGCAATTTTTCAGTTCGATCGGTTCATAGGCATTTACAATTATGTTAACCCCGTTGCTTCCGGCATTTTCCAACTGGGGAACGATCTTTTCAAGGACATCGGGAAAAGCATCCACTATTACGGAGTGTTCTGCGCCTTCAAGCATTTGTGAGCACTTCTCTATTACCTGATCGAACGATTGAAGCATATATATCTTGTCCCCGGAAACCGAATAGCTCATATCTTTAAGAAAACCTTCAATGACAGCTCTGTCATTTTTAAAGCTTTTTTCCAACTGTTCAAGATATTGTGTAACAGGCACTGCTGAATATTGTTTCATGTTCGGGGTTTCTTCGGCTGTTACTGCACCTTTTTTTTCAAGAGACTCAAGAGATTTGTATGTGTTGGCAGCCGCCTTGTTAAGGATCTGAGCTATCCTGTATCCCGTTAAAGGGGATTCCTTAAGTAAAGTTACATAAACCTCTGACTCAAGTCTGCTCATCCCTATTTTCACCAGTTTATTTATTATGTTATGATAATTGCTCATTTAAAACTCCCACCTTGCTCAAACGAACTTAAACTTGACAACAAAGAAAGTATATATGTGCTCAAAAGATAGTCAAGGAATCGTGAAATTGTAAAGAACTTATTTAAGACACCTTTTCTTGACAGAATCATTACAAAACTATAGTATTCCATGTTATTTTTTGGAGGATTAAAAAATGCTCAGCATTCTTCCCATAGGTTGTTACGGCAGCGACCTTGATCACAAAAAGTGTATCACTATGCAGATATCCCCCACTACGATCATTGATACGGGTGCAATGTTATCATCAATTCCCACCGAAGAACTTCTGAAAATTGAAAATGTTATAATTACCCATTGTCATTTTGATCACATAAAAAATCTCCCCATTTTTGCAGATTTCATGCTTTCCATGGCAATGAAACAGTTTAATGTCTATACAACTGAAACAATAAAAAAACAAATTATGGATCATATACTGAACAACCTTATCTGGCCTGATTTCAGTGCACTTCCAACTAGGAAAAACCCCACCATAAACTTTGTTCCTATCGAATTTGAAAAAGAATTCGTTATTGACGGCATCAGTTACCTTCCGATAGAAGTGAACCATATTGTTGAATCTTTAGGTTTCATAATAAGAAAAGGGAAAAAAGCTTTTGCATATTCAGGTGACACTTCATACTGCGATAACTTCATTGACCATGTAAATGATGAAAAAGATATAAAAGTTGTATGTTGGGAAGTATCTTTTCCCAACCGCCTCGAAAATATCGCTGTAGCATCCAAACACCTTACTCCTTCGATGCTTGACTCTGAACTTTCAAAAATAAAAAGGAACCTGCCCATCCATACATTTCATTTAAAACCAAATCTTGAAAATGAAATAATAGAAGATATGAATAATATGAAAACTCAAATGACAGTTACCGCAATGAAACAGAAAAAACCGATAAATATCGTTTAAGGATTCTCTTGAAGTAATGAACAGACAAATCATCGTCAACAATGTTCCCGGAGAAAAGCGAGTTGCTCTAATAGAAGAGAGAAAACTTGTAGAATTCCAGATAATGAGAGAAGACACCGGACATTGTCTCGGGAACATTTATATCGGAACAGTAAAAAGGGTTCTCCCCGGAATGCAATCGGCTTTTGTTGATTACGGAGGAGCAAGAACCGGTTTCATACACATAAAAGATCTGAAAAAAGATATAACTTATGAAGAATTTCAAAAAGATATTGAACTTAACCATGATGACGACGGAACGAATGATGTTCGCAGGTACGGCAATATTTCCGAACACATAAAAGAAGGTGAAAAAATACTGGTTCAAATCATTAAGGAACCTATCGGACAAAAAGGTGCCAGGCTCACAACTCACATCAGCATTCCTGGAAGATTTGCAGTTTTGATGCCCACAATATCACATATAGGAATAAGCCGCAAAATAGAAGACAGAACAAGAAGAACAGAGTTAAAGGAACTAGGTAAAAAAGTTCAGAAAAAAGGATACGGCATAATACTCAGGACACTTTCCGAAAATGGAGACATCAAATTAATTGAAAAAGATATCGTCAACTTAATAAACAACTGGAAAGAAATCGAAACAAAATACAAGAAAGGAAAAAACCCGGCAGTTCTTTACAGAGCCGCATCACCTTTCATAGAAATTATTCAGAACAGCAACATAGAAGACATCAAGGAAATTGTGCTGGACAATCAGGATGACCACCGGCAGGCTCTTAATTTTCTCAGAAGTTTTTATGAAAATGCCGATGAAATAGTTAAGCTTTATGAAATGCCCTACCCAATTTTTGATTATTACGGTATAGAACCTGAGCTGGAAACAGTTCTGAAAAAGAAAATATGGTTGAAAAGTGGCGGGTTCCTTGTAATAGAACAAACTGAAGCTCTGACCGTTATCGATGTAAATACCGGAAAATTTACCGGAAAAGGGAACCTTGAAAGCACAGTTCTCAAAACAAATCTTGAAGCCGTTAAAGAAATTACCTATCATTTGAGACTCAGGAACATTGGCGGCATTATAATTGTTGATTTCATAGATATGTCAAACAACACAAACAAAAAAGCTGTAATAGATGAACTGGAAAAAGGATTGGAAAGTGATCCTGCAAAATGCTCTGTTTTTTATTTTACCCGGCTTGGACTTATCCAGATAACAAGGAAAAGAACATCTGAAAGCAATATTTCTTCTATGACCGAGTCCTGTCCTTACTGCAATGGAAACGGAGTTATAAAGTCTAGAACCACGATCGCTTTTCAAATATTCAGAGAAATACAGAAACATGTAAAACTTTATAACAGCAGTGTCGTCTTTATAACTGTCCACCCCGACACCGCTTTCGTATTGGAACATAAGCTCGACAAAGAAATGGGCGAGCTTTTAAAAAAATTGAAGATATCTGTCAACATAGAAACTGACAGCTCTTTTCACAGGGAACATTACATAATTTCAGATACCGGAACACATTGATTTACCGGAGGAGTTCAAAATGGTTTTTTCAGGGATATTCCTGATTTCAATTGGAATACTTGCTCTTCAGATACTTCAGACGAGGATATTTTCTTTCACATTATGGCACCATCTTGCATATATGGTTATAACGATTGCTTTAATGGGGATGGCGGCAAGCGGAACCTGGCTCTCAATAAGAAAAAAATCCGATAAAAAACCATACCGTTTTCTTGCTCTCTGTTCCGTAGGCTTCAGTTGCACGACAATGCTTTCGCTGGCAATTGCTACAAGACTCCCTCTTGACACTTATATGGCAGACAAAATAACTCAGTTCAGCTACATATTCCTTTATTATATGATATTGATACTCCCTTATTTCTTTGCAGGAGCCACGATTTCATACATTTTCAAACTTATTAAAGAAAAAATAAATGTATATTATCTGTCGAATCTTGCCGGCTCTGCATTGGGTGGAGTTGCAATAATTCCTGTAATGGAGCTTATCGGAGGTGAAGGAGCTGTATTTGCAGTGGCTTTAGCAGGGCTTTTATCCGCCTTTCTTTTTGCAATGGAAAAAAAAGATCTACAGGTAATTTCATTGATACTGGCATTGACTGTTATAATTTCAGCGGCATACCCTTTCAGAACATCTGTTTTTCCTGTAACAGCACCGACATCAAAAGCTCTTGGAATGGGAAGAACCGTTGATCCTGACCAGAAAATACTTTATACCAAGTGGGACAGAGTTGCCAGGATCGATGTTTTCGAAAACAAAAAATCAAGAGAATTTTTTAACTACTATCCGGAACTTGAAAATAAAGTTATAACCATTGACGGTGATGCATATACTCTTCTTTATGATTTTCCTACACCTATAAAAGAGAATATGATCTATAGCGATCCGGCTGATTTCTATAAAAACTATCCCCGCATCGGACTCTCCTTATATTCCACAGCATACTATGTTCACGAATCTCCATCGGTTCTTGTCGTTGGACTCGGAGGCGGCACAGATATAATAACGGCACTCCATAACGGAGCAAAGTCAGTTACAGGTGTCGAAATAAACAAGGCAATGATCGAGGTCACCAACGAAACTTTTGCCGATTTCATAGGCAATCCTTATCAAGATCCAAGAGTTAACATCGTTCACAGCGAAGGAAGAAGCTATATAAGAAGAAGTCCCGAAAAATACGACATAATACAAATGTCGGGAGTTGACACCTGGACTGCACTCTCTACCGGAGCTTATGTGCTTAGCGAAAGCTATATTTATACTACAAACGCAATGCATGAATACTTTAACCAGCTTGATGATGACGGAACATTGAGTATCATCAGGTGGCTTTTCTGGCCCCCCAGAGAAATGCTCCGTCTTTGTACTCAGGCAGCTTTTGTTTTAAGAGAAATGGGGATTGAAAACCCTCAAAATAATATAGTTGTTGTCGGTGACGGACACCTTGCATCCATATTGATCAAAAAAAGACCTTTCACCTGGTCTGAACTTGTATCCATAGAAGATTCTGTCAACAGAACAGAAAAAAACAGAATAATATATGCTCCGGGATTCAGCGCAAAACACTCCTACTACGAACCGATTTTCCGCAACTACGGCATTTCTTCCGAAGAAGGAAAACGGCTAATTGATGAAAGTTTCAACGGATTTTTCACTGCCCTTGAAAATGGAAAGGAAAGGGAATTCATAAGGAATTACCCTTTTAATATAACACCTGTTGATGATGACAAACCTTTCTTTTTTAAATATTACAAATGGAGTCACCTTTTCTCTGGAGAATTGGGAGAGGGGGGATCTTTTGTTGACAAAATGCCTGTCGGTCTCTTAATTCTGGGACTGAGCCTTTTACAGGCTGCTTTCTTTTCTTTTCTTCTCATTATTGCACCACTCATATTTATGGGAAAGAAAGAAAAAACATATTCTCCTTTGAATCAGATCACCTACTTTTTCATGATCGGAACAGGATTCATGTTCATAGAAATACCTCTCATTCAGCAGTTTGTTCTTTTTCTTGGGAATCCTTCTGATGCAATAGCTGTTACAATAATGATAATTCTTCTCTCAACAGGCTTTGGAGCACTGTTAAGTAAAAAGATATTGATCCTTTTTGGAGAAAAAGCGATATTCAAAGTTCTTATGATGCTTTTTCCGCTGGTCGTTCTTTTTTATGCATGGTTCATCCCGCAGTTCACAATAGCTTTTCTCCACAGCCCATATCTTACCAGAGTTTTTTATTCAGCCATCGTTCTTTCCCCTTTAGGGCTTTTTCTGGGACAATTTTTCCCCATAGGGCTTACTTTGGTTGGAGAAAAAAACAGCTCCTTCATTCCGTGGGCTTATGCGGTCAATGGAGTTGCATCGGTAATTGCATCAATAAGCTCCATAATACTTGCAATGGCTTATGGCTTTACTTTTGTTCTTACTACAGCCGCTTTCTGTTATTTCATTGCATGTGTTTCCATTTACAGATTTGCACAGAAACATGTCTGAAAAACCTGTCGTACTTATCATTTCAGGGCTTGATCCATCCGGTGGTGCAGGAATAACAAAAGATATTCTTACGGTCAAAGAGAACGGATGCCACCCGGTCAACTTAGTTTCGACCTTGACAATACAGAACTCCATGGAATTTCATTCCTCTTTCCCCGTTGATTTCAGCCATATAAAACAAAGCATCAACATTTTAAAAAAAGAATTCCGAGTGAATTCAATAAAAATAGGACTGATCCCCCTTCAGGATGAATGGATGAAAAAACTCTCGATCGTACTTGATTCCTTTAACTGTCCGATCGTTTTTGATCCGGTACTTAAAGCAACAGCTCAAAAAAACGATGTTGAATCCATTCCCGCTCCATTTTTCGAACTTATAAAAAAAACCGGTATGATCATTACACCCAATTTAAAAGAATTGCACATTATCTACAGGAACTCTTTTGGTAACGAAGAAATTCCGTTAAAGAACATTCCTGAAAAATTAGTTGAAAAATATGGTTGCAGCATCATAACAACATTTGAAGGGAACAGTAACTTTGTTGAAGTGGTAACAACATCAAAAAAAATGAAAATTCAAATAGATCACATAAAAACAGAGAGACCTGTTCACGGTACCGGTTGTTCATTTTCTTCCGCCATTGCGGCATCACTTGCAAAAGGTTCCTCTCTTTTCAATGCTGTTGAAAAAGCTGCTGAATTTGTCTCATCAAAGGTTAATGAACGCTATTTTTTTGATCAAAAAGGGCAATATTATTTTTAACCCGGCAAAGACCTCTTTATACATATTAAAAAATGTTTGACATTAGACCTTTTTAAGTGCTATGTTACCCCGACATTAACCTAATGGGGGGATTCATGAGAGTTGAGCAAATTTCAGTCCTTTTAAGGAATGAGCCGGGTGTTTTAAGTAAAATACTTGGAACAATAAGCAATGGGGGAATAAACATCCTCGGTTTGACCATCAATGAGACGGCAGCTTTCGGAGAACTCAGACTTATTGTCGACAACACACAGAAAGCAAGAGAACTTCTTGAAAAAATTGATGTTTCTCACAACATTGTAAAAGTTATCGTCGTGAAACTTCCTGATAAGCCTGGTGAATTATTAAAAATTGCCCGTCTTTTAAGTGATTATGACATTAACATTGATTACATATATACTCTTTCAAGCGGCAAAGATTTTGCGTTCGTAGTTATAAAAAGCTGGGATATGCCGGCTACACATGAAATCCTTGTTGAAAAAGATATCACCATTGTTCCAATAGAGGAAATCCTTTCAAATTAATTAGCGGGGTCAGTATGATCAAGGTATTTTTTATAGTTCTGTTTCTGTTTTTTTTCAATATCACAGCAGAGGAATCTGTTCAGGAAAGATCCGGGGATGAGGGAATGCTTACTTCCCGTCTTGGTGAAGACGATGGAGAATCATTCGCAAAGTCCAGTCCCATGATCAAAGTTGAAGATGGCTCTCCGCTCAAATACTTTGAGCTGTACGGGCATTTTTCATTCGGCTTCAAATATACTAACAACATGATATTGAACGGTAACAATCCTTATTTATCAAGCACTGCTGTGAGAAAAACAGAGATCGATGAAATTTCAGGAGATCTTGGGCCTGCCGATTCATCAAGGGAAAGGAACCTTAGCTGGTCATGGCTGAAGCTCCATCTTCAACCTGTTATAAATGTTGCGGAAACCCTTGAAATCCACACAAAAATGTCAATTTTCGGCAACACTGCAATGGGTGCCGACAACTATATGGCAGACACAAGATCGAACGGTCTTTTGAGAGATGCCCAATTAAAAACATCAGGAAGTATAATCTTTGAGGGACTGTGGGGTGTGATTGACACTCCTTTAGGAGAATTAAAGATAGGTAGAATGCCTTATCACTGGGGGCTGGGGATACTTTACAATGACGGGAACTCCATATTGGATCAGGGTACAGGAGATTATCTTGACAGGATACAGTTAACGATCCCCGTTGCCGGATTCAAGATCATACCTTCTTTTGACTTTGCATCCACAGGTCTGCTTCAGAAACATCAGGATTATTTCATAGATTCATCTCACAGAGATAACGGCTATAACATAGGTCTTGCTTTTATGATGATGGAAGATGACAAAAAATTACTTGAAAGCAAGATCCTCAATGAGCAGACAGTTTTTGAATTCGGTGCAAAATTCATGTTTTCCTGGAAAAACAGAGGAACTGGTGAATGGAATGACACTACAGGTGACATTGATCCTGTTGATGGCAACATCGTTGACCCTTCAAAAACTTACACATATATGTCCCAAAGCGGCAAATTGTGGCGACTCGGTGCCTGGGCGAACCTTTATCACAAAAATTTTTCCCTGAAAACAGAGCTGGCATTCATAAGCGGAGATATCGGCAAAGTTCTGCTTGATGACGGAAATGAAACAAAGATCAAGTCAGAGATGGTAGGTTTTGCCATTGAAACTGAATACCGGTTTATTCCCAGAAAATTTCATCTTTCTCTTTTGACAGGTCTTGCCTCACCTGACGGATCAGATTTTGTTCAGGGAGATTCATGGAATATACCCGGAAATGCAATAAATACTTCAACTACAAATTCCGACACAAAAGTTCAAAACTTCAGATTCCATAAAAATTACAATATGAACTCTACATTATGGAATGAGTTTCTGGGAAGATTTACAGCCGGTTACTATGCAAGTCTTTTTGGAACTTTTTATGCGATAGATGAATTTAAAATAGATCTCGGGATCACATATTCAATGTCACTTAAAAAAAGTAACTCTCTTGGCGGGGAAGGGCTTGTAAATGCAGTAGAACCTTTTCTGGGCTTAGATTATTCAAACAAAAGCGGATTAAGAATGGGGATCAAGTACCAGCTCGGTGTTCCCGGAAGCGGATTGTCGGTCGTTGATATAGACGGCTCTGTAAGAAGTGCAAAGCTTTATCATTTCCTGAATATTTATACAGGGATAGTTTTCTAAAACATTACCATGGTATTTTTAAAGGAGGAAACAATGTTCAAATCATTTGATGAAATAATTTCAGCAGTGAGATCCAACACAAAAAAACAGAAAGTTGCTATTGTAGGTGCCGGAAAATCTGTAGCTATCGAAGCTGCGGAAGATATCAGAAAAGAACAATTGGGTGAACCGGTTCTTTTCGGTGAAACATCGAAAATAAATGAACTTCTTAAGGGAACTGTCCTTGAAAACAGTGTTGAGATCATTGACTGCACAGATGATGAATCTGCCTGTCATACTGCTGTTGACTATGCTGTTGACGGAAGAGTTGACCTTATTCTCAAGGGAACGGTTGAAACTGCAACATTAATGAAAGCCATTTTCAGAAAAGAAAACGGGCTTAAAGAATCTCCGGTCATTGCAGATGTAATGGTTTTTGAAGATCCTATTGCAGTTGACAAAAAAAGACTGGTCGGTCTGACTGACGGCGGACTTGTTCCTCTGCCTGACATGGAAACAAAAATAGAAATGACAAGAAGTGCCGTAAAAGTTTTTAATAAACTGGGATTTGAGAAGCCTAAAGTTGCCTATATATCCGCCGTTGAAAAAGTAAGTCCGAAAATACAATCAACTATTGATGCAGATGAAATTAAAAGAAAAAAAGAACAGGGAGAACTTGAAGATATAAACGCATATCTTGAGGGACCTTATGCGATTGACAATGTAATTTCTGAAATGGCTGCAAAAATAAAAGGGATAGATTCAGTAATGGCAGGTTGTGCCGACATTCTTGTAATGCCGAACATTGAATCGGGGAATGTTCTTGGGAAAGTTGCAAATTACTGGTGCAACGCACAGAACGGTCATGTAATAACAGGAGCAAAAGTTCCCATTCTCATTACATCGAGAGCCGATGATGCAAGAACTAAGCTCAATTCTGTTGCACTTGGAATTCTTGTCAGTATGCAGTAATGCGGAAAAAAGCCACTGCAGACAGCCTTAAAAATTTTGACGCACTGGAATATCCGGTAAAATTCAGTATAAAAATAATTATGATTTCTGATCCGGGCAACAGTAAAAACATAGAAGATTTAAATCTGATCCTTAACAAATACTCAATAAAACTGGACAAACCATGGACATTCACTGAAAGCTCAAAAGGGAACTATACCAGCTATACCGGATCACTTATTGTAGATACAAAATCCCAGATGTATGCCCTTTACGGTGAACTCGGCAAACATCCTAATATCAGATACGCCATTTAGTTTCACCACTATTTTAATAAAAGAACCAAAAAAAATTGATAAAAAATCCTCCTCTGGTATAAATCAAAGGTTATAGTGTTGGCTTTTTTAAGTTTTACTAGAGGTAAAAAAATGAAAAAATTACTGCTTATTTTAATTGGTGTGGTTCTTTTTGCTCTTTCCTGCACAGAAAGACAAAATCCTCTTCTTCAACAGATGGAGGAAACTGCCAGAAGAAACGAAGAGATAAGAGCTAAGCTTGAAGAAGAAAAGAAAGCGAGACCTAAAATTGATCTTGAGGAACTGAAAGTTGAAATGCCTCCTTTGGTTGAAGCGGCAAGCAAAGGTGATCTTGCCAAAGTTAAATCAATTCTCGGAGAAGGAACTCTTGTTGATGTAAAAGACAGCCGTCAAAGAACAGCTTTGGCTGTTGCAGTTTCTGAAGGGAAAAAAGATGTTGTTGAGTATCTGATATCACAACAGGCAAACATCAACTCTAAAAGAGATGACGGCGGCACTCCTTTAATGGAAGCGGCAAGAACAAAAAACCTTGCGATGGTGACACTTTTGATAGAAAAAGGAGCTGAAATCGAGGGAACCGATAATTTTGGAAGAAATGCACTTATGATGGCTGCTCAAGGTGGCAGCAGAGAAGTTTTTGACTATCTCGTTTCAAAAGGGGCGGATATAAATGCAACTGACAGGTTTGAAATATCACCTTTGATCTTTGCCATGAGATATGGTCACATGGATCTTGCAAAATACATCCTCGGAAGAGGTGCAAGAGTATGGAGAGCAAGACCTATTCCTTATAGCAAGAGACCTATAACTTTAAAGATCGAAGATAAAGTTCAGCCGGGAATGCAGAAAGTTATTGATGAGCTAGCAGAAAAAGAAGTTCAGATGAGACAGAAAACTGAACTTTTTTATGCTGTTGAAACTGGCGATCTTGACCTTGTAAAACTTCTTGTCAAAAGAGGATCCCCCGTTCTTGTTCAGGATGTTGAACAAAGCGTAGAAAACATAATTTATGTTTATGGACAGAAAGAGGAATTGAGACAGATGCTCTTTGAAAGGGAAGTTATCAGAACTTCTTATGACCGTGAGCAGAAAAACCTTCTCCACTACGCTGCGGAGGGGGGATATGTTGATATAATGAAGTTTCTCATCAGCAAAGGGGCAAGACTTGAAGAAACTGATGGAGAAAATGTAAGAGGACCACTTTTTTATGCTGTGAGACACAATGTTGAACATATTGATGAAGCAAAACACAAAAGGCTTGCTGAAACTGCTGCATACATAATAGAAGAGGGTAAAAAGACTTGGACAAGAAGGGTAAGGCTCAGCAAAAAAGAGCTTGACAAAATGAGGAAAGAACAGCAGTCAAGACCCTGGTGGGAACAAAATCCTTTTGATGTCGAATACAAAGATGTAGTTTCTCCTAAAGTTAACATTGAAGAATATGATTATGAAGGATGGACTGTTCTCACGCTTGCTGCAAGGAACGGACTTTATGAAGTTGTAAAAGTTCTTATTGATGCGGGAGTTATTGTTAATCACAAAGAAAGAAAGTTTGGAAATACAGCACTGATATATTCAAGAGTCGGTGAATTCAAAAATATTGAAAGACTTCTCCTTGACAACTGTGCCAGAGAAGGAATTGACTTCGATCACGAAGAACTTGCAAAAAAAGGCTGGAAATGTGTTGACGGCAAAGAAGTTTTCGAAAACTAAAAGTCTCTCAGTCTCAAAATCACCAATCAATCCAACTTGATCGGAATAGGTTTTATTTTCCAGATCTGTTCTGCATATTCAGATATTGTACGGTCAGATGAAAATTTGCCGCTTCTTGCGGTATTAAGAATAGATTTTTTTGTCCACTCATATTTGTTGCGGTACAGCTCATCAACTTTATCCTGTGTGTCAATGTAGCTTCTGTAATCAGCTAAAAGAAGATAGTTGTCACCGAAAGTAACAAGATCATTAAAAAGATGCTGGAATATCCCTTTTTCATCTTGATTGAAGTAGTCATTGTTTATCATGTCAAGCACTTCTCTCAGTTCTTCGTCTCCCTCATAAAATTTTTGAGGGTTGTATCCCGAATTTTTCATTTCAACCACTTCTTCGGCGCTTAATCCGAAAATGAAAATGTTTTCTGAACCCACTTCTTCATGCATTTCAACATTGGCTCCGTCCATTGTTCCTATGGTTAAAGCTCCGTTAAGCATGAATTTCATATTTCCGGTTCCGCTTGCCTCGTATCCCGCTGTCGATATTTGTTCGGAAAGCTCAGTCGCAGGAATAATTTTCTCGGCAAGTGACACTGAATAGTTTGGAAGGAAGAAAACATTGAGGTATCTGTTCACTTCCGGATCGTTATTCACTTTTTCACCAACTGCATTGATCAGCTTGATGATCGACTTTGAAACAAAGTATCCGGGAGCCGCTTTACCTGCAAAAATTTTAGTTCTCGGAACAAAGTCACCTTGAGGGTTCTTTTTTATCCTGTTGTAAAGAGTAATTGCGTGGAGAACATTTAAAAGCTGTCTTTTATATTCGTGCATTCTTTTTATCTGAACATCAAACATGGTATCAGGGTTAATGCTGATATCCATTTTAGATCTTACATGTTGAGCAAGCTGCATTTTTGCAAAGTATTTCGCTTCGTCCCAAATCTCATGGAAAGAATGATCTTCTGCAAACTGTTCAAGTTTTTTAAGATCATCCAGATCTTTCACCCACTTTTTACCGATCTTTTCAGAGATGATGTTTGAAAGATATGTATTCGATTTTTTGAGCCATCTTCTTGGTGTTATACCATTGGTCATGTTGATGAACTTACCGGGGAACAGTTCATTGAAATCTTTAAATATATCATTTTTTATAATTTCTGTGTGAAGTGCACTTACTCCGTTTACCGTATGACTTCCCACAATTGAAAGGTTTGCCATCCTGACGAATTTATGTGCTCCCTCTTCAAAAATAGAGATATCTTTGATCTTTTTGTTGTCAAATCCTCTGAAATCTCTAGCTTCGTTTACAAATCTCCGCTCTATTTCATAAATGATCTGAAGCTGTCTCGGAAGTAACGGACCAAGTATTTCAACATCCCACTTTTCAAGAGCTTCAGGAAGAACAGTATGGTTTGTGTATGAAAAAGTTCTTTTTGTTATTTCCCATGCTGTATTCCATTCAACACCCTCTTCATCTATAAGTATCCTCATAAGTTCAGGGATCGCAATTGAGGGGTGGGTATCATTGAGCTGAATTGAAACTTTTTCGGGGAATCCATTGAAATCTGAACTGTGATTTCTCTTGTAGTGTTTGATGATGTCCTGAAGAGTTGCTGAAACAAAGAAGTATTGCTGTTTTAGTCTCAGAATTTTCCCTTCATGCATATTGTCATTGGGATAGAGAACTTTTGATATGTTCTCGCTTTTGTTTTTATCTTCAACTGCTCCCATATAGTTTCCACTGTTAAAGTAATGGAAATCAAATTCATTCGTGCTTTTTGCCTGCCAGAGCCTCAAGTTATTTACCGTGTCATTTCCATAACCCGGAACAGGAACATCATAAGCAAGTGCAAAAACATCTTCAGTGTCGATCCATTTGTACCGGAACCCTCCATCAGGCATCCTTTCGCTTATTACTTTTCCTCCGAATTTTATTCTGTATTCATGTTCAGGTCTTCTTATCTCCCACGGACAACCGTATTTTAACCAGTTGTCAGGAACTTCTATCTGATATCCGTTCTGTATCCCCTGTTTAAAAATACCGTATTCATATCTTATTCCATATCCGTAAGCCGGAAGTTCAAGAGCTGCCATGGAATCAAGGAAACATGCGGCAAGCCGCCCCAGACCACCGTTTCCAAGGCCCATATCAGGCTCAAGATCTCTGAGATCCTCAAGATTATAACCAAGTTTATCCAGCATCTCAGCAGCTTCGCCATAAAAATCAAGATTTATAAGGGTGTTCCCGAGCAATCTTCCCATAAGAAATTCCATTGAGAGGTAATAAACCCTTTTGGCATCATTTTTTCTGTATTCGTCCTGAGTTCTCAGCCATCTTTTTATCATTTTATGTCTGATGGCAGTTGAAAGTGCCAGATAAACATCCATTGGACGCACAGTTTTTCTGTCCTTAACTTGCAGATATTCCAGAGCCTTAAGGAAATCCATCTCAAATATCGTTGAATCGTCAGCCACCATGTCTGTAAAGAAAATTGAA
>SLGQ01000183.1 GCA_007136595.1 Candidatus Sumerlaeota bacterium
AGTCTTCTTTGTCAAGTTCCGTTGAAAAAGAGCGGAATATTCTTCCTTGAAAATATATAAGAGTATTGATTTTGTTCTTCCCTTCTACGCTGTTAACTTCAGTCTGAATATGATATGTCTTATTTCTGTGTTCAATGTTTGAGTTGAATCCGGGGAATACGAACATCAGTCTTCGCTGCTTGACCTTATATACCTGCTGATCCTTCTACGGCGGCGATGGAATTTTCTTGTTTTTGCTTCAATTTTCCGCAAAGAAATTTTGCCTGCACTCACTTCACGAAGAGCAACGATAGGTTCTTTGTTGCCCCTTGTGTTAAGAATAAGCGGTTCCGCTCCTTCAAGAAGCTGCCTAGTCCTTTTTGCTGCAAGAATTATTAATTCAAGCCTATTTGGAACTTTTTCGAGACAATCTTCAACAGTTACTCGTGCCATAAAATTTTCCTCCAGTGTACAAAAAAAGAACACGGCAGGAATTATACCTGTAAGTGAAATCAAATCAATAAAAAACTTTTAAAAACTTTTAAAGATGTTTTTTTTTAAGATGCTAACAAAAATTCCGGTGTATAATAACTGTAGAGAGAAGATTTTTTATCTTAATTGACTTATAAAAAAGAGGTGAATAGAATGATTCGTCGAAAATGTTTTAAGAGGTGGTTCGATGAGTATGAAAATTGGTGTTGTTTCCGGTGGCAGTTGGGGAACTGCTATTGCCGGGCTTCTTGCCGGAAAGAATTTTGATGTAAATATCTGGGCGAGGGAAAGTGAAGTAGTTGAAGCCATTAATTTGCAGAACGAAAACACTCTTTTTCTTCCCGGCATCAAACTTCCGGCAAATTTAAGTGCCAGCAATGAAATAAAGGATGCAGTATATTCAAAAGATGTTGTTGTTTTTACAACACCCTCTCAATTTTTGAGAAAATCTTTTGCCGAAACAGCTTACATGATGTCTCCGGGAACTTTCATAGTGATCGCTTCCAAAGGTATAGAAAACGGAACTCTTAAACTGATGAATCAAATCGCTGAAGAGGTTTTGCCCGCTTCACTCCATAAAAACATTTTTGTAATATCAGGTCCAACTTTTGCCAGAGAACTTGCTGTAAAGATGCCCACTCTTGCAGTTGTAGCGGGATATAACACACAGGCTATGCAGACAGTTCAGAATATTTTTAATACTGAGTATTTCAGGATATACCGTTCAAACGATGTTACAGGTGTAGAGTTGGGAGGAGCTTTGAAAAACATCATTGCTATCGCTGTAGGTATTCTCGAAGGGTTCGGTATGGGAAAAAACACTCAGGCAGCGTTGATCACAAGATCGATTGCAGAAATAACAAGGCTTGTAATAAAAATGGGTGGCAACCCGCTTACAATTTCAGGACTTTCGGGAGTGGGGGATCTTATCTTGACATGTACAGGTGATTTAAGTCGAAACCGTCAGGTTGGAATTCGTCTGGGACAGGGTGAAAAAATAGATGATATTATAAAAAGTATGAAGATGGTTGCTGAAGGGGTTTCAACGACAGCTTCTGCTCACGGTCTTGCAAAAAAAGTTATGGTGGATATGCCTATTACTGAAACTTTGTATAAAGTTCTTTACGAAAATGCTGATGTCAGAGAAAGTTTCGGAGCACTGATGTCAAGAAGTCTTAAAGATGAATTAAATACATTCGGAGGATAAATAAAATGGTGAAAGTTCTGCTTTTCGGTGCCGGTGGCAAAATGGGAAAGGCTGTAAATTCCCTTAAAGATAACTATGCCGGGTTTGATGTCACTTTTTCTGTGGATGAACGGGAAGGTTTTTTGCCGATCGAAGATGTTCGTCCCGATGAAGTGGATGCTGTAATTGATATAAGCTCTCCTGAAGGTTTCAGAAAAATACTTGGCTGGTCTGTTGCAAATAAAAAGCCTATTGTTTCAGGAACAACAGGTTTGGAACCGGATGACAGTGATTTAATTGAAAAGGCTGCTGATACGATCCCGGTACTCCATACATCAAATTTAAGCAGAGGGGTAAATATACTTTATGATATTTTACAAAGAGCGGCAAAACTTACATTTGATGCCGATATTGAGATCATCGAAGTTCACCACAACAAAAAGAAAGATGCCCCTTCAGGCACAGCTCTTGAGCTTGGAAGGATCATTGAAAATGGACAGTTGGCAAAAAATCTTGAACCAATTCATGGAAGATCGGGAATAACAGGAGAAAGGTCTTTCAAAGAGATAGGATATCACAGTATAAGGTGTGGAGATGTGCCGGGTGAACATACTGTAATATTTGCTTTTGAAGGAGAGAGAATAGAGCTGACACATCGTGCGTTGACAAGAGATATTTTTGCAAGAGGAGCGATCGAAGCAGCTTTGTTCATTTCTGATAAACTGCCGGGTAAATATTCTATGCAGGATCTTGTAGAGGGGCGGTGAACTGGTTACGGCTGTTTTGATTTAGGTTTCAATCTTACAAAAACATCGCTCGGACCTTCCTTTTCACTGAAACGGATCTCAAAGTGGTTCCTGTAAAATTTTAAAAGTTGACTGAGTTGCCTGAATCCGTATGTTCTCGGGTCAAAACCGGGATCGAGCTGGTTAAGATAGTTCCCGAATGCTCCAAGATGTATCCAGTCTGCTTCACCCGCCATAATGAAAGCTTCTTTTAAAAGAGGTACGGGATTGGGTTTTTTTGCACATTCACAATCACTTTTCTTTTTCTTGTCTTTTCCATTGGCTTCTTTATTTGTTGCACCGCTTTCGGCGACAATTTCCCTTTCCTCAAGTTCTTCATCGCTCAATTCAAGATTTTCTGTGTAAATAAAAAGGTTGCATGCGTTGACAAAAGGTTTCGGGGTAAGATTTTTTCCTATTCCGATAACATTCAATCCTTCTTCTCTTATCCTTGTAGCTAAACGGGTATAATCGCTGTCAGAGCTTACCAGACAAAAAGTGTCAACAACACCGGAATGAAGAATGTCCATTGAGTCTATTATCATAGAACTGTCAGTAGAGTTTTTTCCTACTGTGTATCTGAATTGCTGAATAGGTTGAACAGCGTGGTTGTTAAGAGCTTCTTTCCAACTTTTCATCTGAGGGGTTGTCCAATCTCCATATATCCTTCTTATGGTGATGTTTCCATATTTTGCAGCTTCAGCAAGGATTTTTCCTATCAATGAAGGTTGAGCATTGTCGCCGTCAATGAGAACGGCAACTTTTTTTAATGGTGAATAATTGTTTTTAGATGGCATATTTCCTCCTGTTTTAGGAATAAACCCGAATTAAAAAATAACGGAGCAGCCTGTTCCTTTGGCTCTCGGTCCGGATATCGAATCTTCGTGATCATCATCTGTTGTATCATGATCTGTGTCAACTTCGATATCTCCAGTGTCTCCAGTGTCTCCAGTGTCTCCGGTGTCTCCTGTGTCTCCTGTGTCTCCTGTGTCTCCTGTGTCTCCTGTGTCTCCTGTGTCTCCTGTGTCTCCAGTATCTTCAACACCTTTGCCGGTAAGTGATATTTTAATTTCAGGTTGTTCGGGGAGAAAACCGATTTCAATGTCAGCGTCATGAACACCTGTGGTTTTAGGTCTGAACCGTGCTCTTATTGAACAGAAAGTCCCGGCATCTAAAACCGCATTGTTCGCACATGCAAATGGTTGCCCGATGTTGTCTGCAAAAAAGTTGACAGTATCTGATAACAGCAAAAATGAAAATGTAACCGGCTTTAGACCTTTGTTCCAAATTTTTATATTGGTATAAGGAGTTTGCTGATCAACCGTTTCATTGCCGAAATCGATATCATCCGGATCAACTTCAATGGAAATACCTTCAGGTGCCGGCTTAAGGTCAGGAGATATTCTTATAAGAAGTGTGTCTGAATCATTTTTGCTTTCACCAACTACTCCTGGAATGGAATTGGACCTTGTAAAACCTGTTGCCACAGGATTGCCGTACACATCGAAATCTATGGCAAAAAGCCTGTCTTCGTCGCTGCCGCCTACAAAAGTTGAAGCAACAAGGGCTGTGAGGTCAAGTGTAAATTTGGAAATAAACCCATCCCAATTGCCGCCTCTTTGTGTCTGGTAAACATCACTTGTAACCGGAAAATTGTCGGAACTTGTAAAACCTGCGGCATAGATATAGCCATCAGGGGAAACTGCAAGACTTTTAATGTCATCCTGATCGGTTGTTCCTCCACTTCCAAGGTATGTGCATGCTTCAAGATCGCTGAGATCACTTGAAAATTTTGCAATGTATCCGTAAGTCCTCCATGATCCTGTGCTGGTTCTTGTGCTTGCTGTTGTCTGATATGCCCCTTCAGTTACCGGGAAACCGTCATTGGGTTGACTGTAAGTGGCACCTCCGATGTAAACTTTTCCGCTTCCATCAGTTGTTACGGCATACCCGTATTTTGTAAAATTCCCGCCGAGGTATGAGAAATTAAGCAAATCCATGTTAGCGTGGTTGAATCTGGCAATGAAAGCGTCTCCTACACCTGCCGCAGGTTTAAAATCAGGCTCAAAAACACCTGTAGTGCCGAGGTTTGACGATCCTGCAATTCCTGTCACATAAAGTCCGTTTACATTAACAGCTAAAGCCATTCCTCTGTCATTTCCGCTTCCACCTATTATGTTTGCTCCTCTTAGCGTAGTAAGATCGTTGGAAAAAGAAGCAACAAAAATATCATACCCGTTTCCGCTGAACGATCCAGCTCCGGGAAGATCATTACTGGTTGAGTCTCCTGTAATAAATATGTTTCCCAAAGGTCCCGCAGTGATTGCTCTTGCCCTGTCAACTCCGCTGCCACCATAGTAAGTTGATGCTTCAAGCACAAGGTTTTCATTGAACTTTGCAATAAAAGCCGATGCATCACCTGCTTTTTCCGAGCCGTCAGTTACAGGAAGATCTTCAGAATAAGTTGCACTTGTTAAAAAAACAGAGTTGCCGTGAGAAGCAAGTCCGGTAAAATAAATTCTACCCATATTTGTCCAGGGATCGTCTTCACCCGAGTTGGTTCCGCACTCACTTCTGTCTCCGCCAAAATATGTAGCAGCTTTTAAAATAGTTGCAGTTCGGTTGAATCTTAACAAAATACAGTCGGGGAGATTGTTTATCCCTTCGTATTCACTTCCATCAGTGACAGGAAAATCCGATGATCTTGTCGCTCCGGCAATAACAATATCCCCGTTTTGAGCAACAGTAATTGCAACGGTGTCATCATAATTGTTCCCGCCTGTCATAACTCCGCTTAAAAGAGGATCTATCACTAAAGTATAATGCGGATCAAAGTCACCTACATTGAATCCGTAACTGTTGCCGTTTATTTCATACTCAACCGGAACATCAACTTTCTTGTTTCCAATTTCCTGCCAGGCAACAGGAGGAGTAAATGATGCAATGCCGGAATCAGTGTGTACCAGAAGTTTTCCTTCATAAAGGCTTAGCATGGAAGAATCTTTCACAGTAACTTTAATGTTTCCTGGGTTTCCGCCCGGAGAAACGAAAAACAGTTTTTCAAAGCTATTGTATTTTGCTTCCAGAGTTAAAGAAACATTATCAGTGATCCTTTCAAAACCTATTGCCGAATATGACGGGATACCGTTAAAGACAGCATTGCTGCCTTTATAGATATTGACAATGGTGTCCGATCTTAAAATGCCCACAGGTTGAGATACCTGAACGCCTTCAAACCTTTCCGTAAAAACAGCTCCTCCTACTGAATAGGTAATTTCTCCGTCATGAGTTACAAAAGCACTTCCTCCGGGAACAGACACAGAGTACAATATTCCGTAAGGATGTTGTCCCTCATTTTTTACGAAGGGGATGTTTGTATGAGAAAACCCTGCCCCGTAAATGTTTAAACAGTGTATGACTGAAAAAATCAGTGCGACAAAAACTTTCTTTTTCATGGTAAACCTCCAAGTTGTGCAACTAAACTTAGCATAATTCCGATTTATTTGCAAATAGATAAGGTATGTTTCATTACAACAGCATCTTCATCGGGGTCGCTGTAATAATTTTTTCTTGTGCCGATTTCAAGGAATCCCATTTTTTTGTAAAGGTTTTGTGCCGCTTTATTGGTTTCCCTCACTTCAAGAAAAATACTTTTTACACATACTTGCTCACAATACCTTAAAGCTTCATTTATAAGAATTACAGAGAACCCTTTTCTCCGATATTCTTCTTTTACTGCTATCTGAACAATTTCCGCTTCATCTTCAACCACAGATAAAAGAAGATATCCGGTCAGCTTGTTTTTCAGTTCAGTAATAAAATAAATGTATCCCGATTCATTTTCACCTTTTTTAAAAAAAAAAAAAAAAAGGGCACGG
>SLGQ01000284.1 GCA_007136595.1 Candidatus Sumerlaeota bacterium
GACTTGAAAAAGAATATAAAGATAAAATGACAAAACTTCGCCAGACTATGGTGAGGCTTATTATTTCTCAACCTTTAAGGGAATTGAAAAAGAAACACCCCAAAAGTGAAAGTTTTGACACATACCTTGAAGAAGTGGCAGATCACCTTGTAAACAATTTTGATGAATTTTTTCTTTATCGGGATATTCAGGAAGGAAAGATCGATCCTTCTAAATTTCCGGAACCGGACTTTAAAGAATACAAGGTGAATCTTCTCATTAATAACAAGGAGTTGTCGGGGGCTCCTGTTGTTTATGAGACAAACCCTACTTATCAGAACATAATGGGTTATTTTGAATATGAAGAGCTTCACAACTCTCTTTTTACTGATTTCACAAAAATGAAACCGGGAGCTTTACACCGGGCTAACGGAGGATTCCTCATTATTCAGGCAAATGACATTTTAAAGAATTATTATGCCTGGGCGGCTCTTAAAAGGGCAATGAGAAACAGATCTCTGAAAATGGGGGATATTGACATAGATTTCAGATACAGAGTTAATATTCTCCCCGATCCCGAGCCGATACCTCTTGATGTAAAAGTGGTTCTTATCGGTGACGATTATATTTTTCATCTTCTTTACAATCTTGATCCCGATTTCAGAAGAATTTTCAGGGTCAAGGCTGATTTCGGGTCAACCATAGATATAACGCCCCACACAACTGATGCACTTATCGGGTTCATTTCAAGGGTGGTGATGGAGGACTGCTCGCTTCCTTTTGATGTCAGTGCTATAAGAAGACTTCTGCATCACAGTTCAAGAGGATCGGACGATCAGAAAAAATACAGGATACATGCAAGCGACCTTGTTGATGTAATTGTTGAGGCAAATTACTGGGCAAAAAACAAGAAGAAAAAAGTTGTTGATGAAAAAATGGTCATAAAAGCAATTGAAAGCCGCCAGGAAAGACACGCAAGGTTTAAAGAAAGATATTATGAATCAATAAAAAGAGGGAAAATCCTTATAGACGCAAAAGGTGAGAAGTGCGGACAGATAAACGGTCTTGCCGTATATTCCATAGGAGATTTCAGTTTCGGCATTCCTTCAAGGATAACGGCGAAGGTTTTTGCCGGAAAGAGGGGGATAATAAACATTGAAAGAGAGGCAAGGCTTTCAGGGTCAATACACGATAAAGGGGCAATGATACTTGCCGGTTATATCGGCAGCATGTTTGCGCAGGACAAACACCTTTCAATAACTGCTTCAATTGCTTTTGAACAGAGTTATGGTGGAGTTGACGGGGACAGCGCAAGTTCAACAGAACTTTATGCCCTTTTGTCTGCAATTTCTGAAATTCCGATAAAACAATCAATTGCAGTGACAGGATCCATTAACCAGAACGGTGAGATCCAGCCTATAGGCGGTGTAAATGAAAAAATCGAAGGTTTTTTTGAAATCTGTAACATAAGAGGTCTCACTGGTGATCAGGGTGTGATCATTCCGATACAGAATGTTGAAAACCTTAATCTTTCCGACGAAGTGGTGGAAGCTGTTGAAAAGGGTAAATTCCACATATATGCCATTAAAAATGTTGTTGAAGGGATTGAAATACTCACAGGTATGCCTGCCGGAAACAGAAGAAAAGACGGCTCCTTTACCGAAAACTCTGTGTTTGACCTTGTTAATAAAAAGGTTAACGCTTTAAGTGAAGTGAAATGACCGGTCAAAGAACAACATATCTGTTAAATATTACTAAAAACCATGGGCGGTCCCTCGAAGAAACATGGATCTGGCTTGAAAACAATCTGGAAAAACAGATAAACAAAAGAGTGCCGTTTGAAAATATTTCATACTCCATTTTTAAAGAGAGAGGTGTAGTCGATTTTCAGGGAAGAACGGTTTACGGAACAATGTCAATATCTGAAGGGTTGATAAAAATATCAATAAATCTCCCGCTTTTATACAGGTTTTTCTCGCCACATATAAAGTCTGCGATCCTTTCTGTTTTAAAAGAGTTATGATCACAAGCTTTAAAACAGTAAAGGGAAATTACGGTCCTGTTGAAATAAAGGAAAAAGGCTCTAAATTTATTTCTTACATTTATCATCTGGAAAGCGAAAGCGATGTTGAAGAGAAAATTAAAGAGTTGAAAAAAAAACATTACGATGCAACTCATATTTGCTATGCCTATATAATTGGAAAAGGAGTTGACCAAACATATCGCTTCAATGATGACGGAGAGCCTTCAAAAACGGCAGGATATCCAATCTATCTTGAAATAAAAAGGATGGACTTGACAGATGTGGCAGTTTTTTCCGTCAGATATTTCGGAGGAACAAAACTGGGAACCGGTGGGTTGGTAAGGGCATATTCAGCTTCAGCAAGGGCAGTTTTAGAAATTGCCGGAATAACAGAAATCAAAATAAAGAAAAACATCAGCGGGGAAATCCCTTTTGATCTTGTAGGAATGGTTATGCAACGTATAGATATCTATCAGGATTGTGAGTTGGTATCACAGACTTATAATGAAAAAGGGGCTGTCATAAGTATCAGAATACCAATTGATTCCGTTGAAAAATTTATACATGAAATCAGAGAAAAAAGCTCAGGAAGAGTAGGGTTCACTGATTTTTCATAAGATGATAAAGGAGTCTGACTCCTGCTCCTGTTCCACCTGCCTGGTTGTATGATTCAGGGGCATCCCGCCATGAAGTTCCTGCAATATCAAGATGGAGCCAGGGTTTGTTTTCAACAAATTCTCCAACAAAAAGCCCTGCTGTAATTGTGCCTGCGAGTCTGTTTTTGCCGATGTTTCTAAGGTCGGCAATTTCAGATTTTAACATTTCTGAATATTCCGGATAATTTGGAAGTCTCCAGATCTGCTCTCCTGAAGATCCTGAAGCTTTTTCAAGCTGTTTAAAGAATTTATCGTTGTTTGATACGACACCGGTGACAGTGTTTCCAAGTGCAACCATAACTGCCCCGGTAAGTGTAGCAATATCAACGATTTTTGTCGCTTTTAACTTTTTTATGGAGTAGGTGACTGCATCAATAAGTGTCAACCTTCCTTCCGCATCGGTATTAAGAACTTCTATGGTTTTTCCTGCCATTGATCCAATTATGTCGCCGTTTCTGTATGCGTTTCCACCGATACTGTTTTCGCATGCCGCTACTACCGAGATGACATTAACTTTAAGTTTCATGGCAGCTATTGCACTTATTGCTCCTATAACAGCAGCCGACCCACCCATGTCACATTTCATTGTCACCATTCCTGTTGCTGGTTTAAGAGCAAGTCCACCGGTATCGTAGGTGAGTCCTTTGCCCACAAGTGCTGTTACTTCTTTGTTTGATGGGTTTCCCATATATTTCAGCACAATGAGCCTCGGTCTTTTTTCTGCTGCTCTTGCAACAGCCAGAAAAGATTCCATTTTAAGTTTTTCTATCTCTTTTTCTTCAAAAATTTCAGCGGTAAATCCATATTTTTTTGAAAGTTTAACAGCTTCTTTTGCAAGTGTTTCCGGGTAGATAACATTTGACGGTTCATTTACAAGGTCTCTGGCAATATTTGTGCATTCTGCAAGAACAACACCTTCTTTTACCGCTTCAGTTACTTTTTTGTTGTTATTAACTGTATTTATGAACAGTTCACCGATTTTGTCACTCTTTTTATTTTTATGCCTGTCAAAAGAATAACTTGAAAGAATAGCTCCCTCAACTGCCGATTTTACTGCTTCACCGGCATCAAAACCTTTTATTTCAGGTATGAAAAGAGATACTTTTTCCGGTTTGAATTCGATCCCTTTCTTTATGGCGGAAGCTGTTGTTTTTCTTATCTTTTCACAGGTAAGATCTTTAATTTTTCCAAGAGAAGCCACAACTCCGTGTTTTATATCTTTATCATAAAAACTGAACAGCTTAACTTTTCCTTCTTCAAACTTCCAGTCATCCATTTTGATTCCCTTGAGGATATCTTTTTTAACTTTTTCTCCCAATGTTTTAAATCCGTTGAGGTCGGAAATCCCTGTTAACAGAAAAATTGCCACATCACTTTTTGTGCTCTTTGTTACGATCTTTGTTTTCATCTTTTTTCTCCAGAATAAGTTTAACCAATCCGGATAAAAGATACAGGATATGAACTAAAGGTCAAATTATATTTTTGAGGTTTTTGATGTTCCGGCTTATGATATGTCTGGAAGTTTGAGAAAGAGATTTTTTTCTAAGTCGTATGGATTTAGGTGTGATTTCAACAAGTTCATCTTCGTTTATGAAGTGTGTTGCCCGCTCAAGGGTCATCGGTTTTACAGGTGTGAGTGTAACTGTGTCGTCTTTTCCTGAAGCTCTCATGTTGGTAAGTTTTTTGGTTTTGCAGGGATTTACATCAATATCAAGATCTTTTGAATGTTCCCCTATTACCATCCCCTCATAAACTTTAGTTCCGGGAATGATAAACAACTCTCCTCTCGGCTCGAGATTAAAAAGAGCATAAGGAACAGCTTCACCATCTCTGTCTGAAACAATGGAGCCTGAAAATCTTACAGGAAAATCTCCCCTGTATTCTTCATAACCGGAAAAAAGTGTGTTGATTATTCCTGTCCCTTTTGTATCTGTAAGAAACTGGTCTCTATAACCTATCAAGCCTCTTGAAGGAACAGAAAACTCAAGGTATGCCCGCTCATTTCCACTGTTTACCAGATTGAGCATCCTCCCTTTTCTTACAGAAAGTTTTTCAGTTACAATTCCTGTGAACATTTCGTGACATTCTATATAAACATGGTCTATCGGTTCATGAATTTTTCCATCTATTTTCCTGTATATTACTGTAGGGCGGCCTACACAAAGCTCGTAACCTTCCCTTCGCATCTGTTCTATAAGTATTGCCATTTGAAGTTCACCCCGTCCTTTAACGATAACACAATCGTTTTCAGGAGGTTCTTCAAGCCTTATGGAAACATTTAGGAGTGTTTCACGGTGCAGCCTTTCCTTGATCTTTCTCATTTGAACATGCTTTCCCTCTTTGCCTGAAAGAGGCCCGTTATTTATTGTAAACAACATACTGACAGTAGGCTCATCGACCTGAATTCTCTTAAGAGGAACAGGTTCTTCAACAGTTGCGATGGTGTCTCCTATATGAAGATCTTCAATACCTGCAAGAACAACAATATCTCCAGGCTCGACAGATTTTGCTTCGACAAGCTTAATGCCCTGATAAACCTGAAGTTTTGAAACTTTAAGCTTTTGTTTGACATTGTTTTCCTTTATACAGACAAGGGTGGAGTTGAACGATGCGGTACCGTTTACCACTTTACCTATAGCAAGTCTTCCCACATAATCATTGTATCCGAGATCGGTAACAAGCATCTGAAAAGGTTTTTCCGTATCATACAGAGGCCCATCAAGTTTTTCAACGATCCTGTCCATAAGGATATGAAGGTTTTCACCTTTCTTTTCAAGTGTTTCCTGTGCGACACCATCTCTGCCTACCGCATAAAGAAGAGGAAAATCAAGCTGATCTTCATCAGCTCCGAGATCTATGAAAAGATTGTATATTTCATCAAGAACTTCTTCGGGTCTTGCATCGTGCCTGTCTATTTTATTTATTACAACAATTATCTGAAGCTTTGCTTCAAGAGCTTTTCTAAGAACAAAACGGGTTTGTGGAAGAGGACCTTCTGATGAATCAACAAGAAGAATGGCACCGTCAGCCATAAAAAGCGCTCTTTCAACTTCGCCACCGAAATCGGCATGTCCGGGAGTGTCAATTATATTTATTTTCACCCCTTTCCAGTTTACAGAGCAGTTTTTTGCCGCTATCGTTATCCCTCTTTCTTTTTCGATGTCAATGTTATCCATGATCCTTTCATCAACAGACTCTCCATCCCTGAAAACTCCGCTTTGTTTGAACATCGCATCAACAAGAGTGGTCTTACCGTGATCAACATGTGCGATTATCGCTACATTTCTGATATTGCCGTTCCTTACAAAATTTTTCATCTACGCTCTCTCCTGAAAAAACCGTCGCCACTATATTCCGAACTTCAACTAAATCAACGATAAAGTTTAAGATCACGCAACAAATACGCAAACCATCCCTTTCGGGTATAAAAAAAGAAATATGTTGACAAACAACACCCTTTCGGGTATAAAATATGTTTGTTGGATTAAATTTGCACCCGAAGAGGTATAAAATGAGCACAGAAAAGTTAACACAGTTTGTAAAGGAAAGGAGAAAAATGGTTGGAATGACCCAACTTGAGCTTTCTCAAAGAAGCGGAACAGGTTTGCGGTTTATCCGTGAACTTGAACAGGGGAAAACAA
>SLGQ01000073.1 GCA_007136595.1 Candidatus Sumerlaeota bacterium
GCCCTTTTTCTCTGAATTCATTGCATATTATTTCCGCCTCTATTTTTGACTCGCCGTAGGGACCGACACCTATCATTTTGTCGGTTTCATAAAGCGGATGATGATCGGGGACACCGTAAACAGCTGTGGAAGAGATCATGACAAATCTTTTTGTTTTATGCTTATACGAAAGCTCAAGAACATTCCTTGTTCCATCAACATTGGTTGAAAATATCTCTTTCCGTTTTTCAAGAGGAAGTGCCGCAGCGGCATGAATTACCACATCATTTTCAGCTATCAGCTTATCCATAAGGTCCGTATCTCTCACATCACCTTTTATCAGCTTTACAGACTTGTCATATTCCGACTCATCGTAATCGGCAATGTCAAGAAGTGTAACTTCATCACCTTCTGCAACACATTTTTTAGTCATGTGAAGTCCGAAAAACCCGGCTCCACCTGTTATCAAAACTTTCATGAAAAAACTCCCTGATATCCGAAATATAAAAATAAACCAACCCAGCAAAGAATAGTGATCTGCAAAAACCTGTCAGTAAAAACAACTTCTGTCGGATTTCCCGTCTTGTTATGAACAAAAGTTAACTGCATATATCTGAAAATTCCAAGCACGACAAAAAATCCGGTCGAAAAAAGATATTCCGACTTGAAATGGGCAATAACCGCAGGATCAAGAGTATATAAAAGATAAGAAACGATTATTACCGCACTCATCACGCTCATTGCACCATTTACAAAATCAATCGAATATCCCGATATGGCGTTCCTCACATCAACACCCTTGCTTGCAAGTATCAGATCGTCCCTTCTTTTTGCAAAAGCCAGAAAAAGGCTGAGCAGAAATGTCATTATGATTATCCAGTGAGAAGGTGAAACCCCCTTTACTGCACCGATGTCAGTCCCTGCAAGAAGTCTCATTATGAACCCTGCTGAAATAATGTGTATATCAAGCAGAGGAATGTTTTTAAGCCCGAAAGAATAAAAAATGTTCATAATGAAATATGCGGCAATGATAATAACAAGATCAAATCCGGAAACATAAGAAATTCCGAGGGCAAGAGAGATCATGACGGTTGAAATTGCAACACCGTTATTTTTACTTACCTTGCCGGAAGCAATGGGTCTCTTTTTCTTTTGAGGATGTTCGCTGTCTTTTTTCATATCCTTGATGTCGTTAATGACATAAACGGCACTCGCTGCAAAACAAAAAGCAACAAAAGCAATAAACGCACTTAAAAAAAGTTTCAGATCGAACAAATTCAAAGAAAAAAATAAAGGAAAAAAAATAAGCAGGTTTTTAATATACTGCTTAGGTCTTAAAAGAATGAGAACACTTTTCATAAAAACCTCACTAAAAAAGCATCTTCATTATATTTGGTTGTCCTTTTAAGTCAAATTCAGAGTGAAACCAGTCAAAATTGCCAAAAATAAAAAAACAATAATTTGACTTTTCGTTAGATTCAACTACAATACTTTATGTTTATTTTTTGAAAACGGAGTGAAACATGGATGACAACAAGTTGACAAAAGAAAACAAATCTCTTGAAAATGAAAAAGATAGTGAAAAAAATGAACTCTGCTGCAAACATTTCGAGAAAAATCTCAGCGGAGATGAATCACTGAAAGACCAAATCATTACAGTTACTTCAAACATTACAAATTATATTACCGAGAACAAACTTTCACCCTGCTGCATAGAGTGCTTTGACGATGAAAATTTGTTTCCGGCAAAAGAACTTAAAGATAGATTTGCAGAAATGTTCAACAAATATGTGGACGGGAACGACCCTGACAGCCCCAACCCTGAAACAACCGCATTCTACTATATTTCAATGCTTAAATTTGAAATGCTCTGCAATGAATGCATGAAAAAAGAAACTCCTGACCATATCGCAGAAAAAGTGTTCTCATTAATATTTGACGACTGAAATATCAATCCCTTTTCCTTTACATAACCACACAAAAAGTGTAAAAACAGATATGACCCTGATCTTTTACCGGTAAAAGAACATGAAAGACCTCTTTGATGCCGTAATAGTTGGCGGAGGAGCAGCGGGACTGATGTGTGCCGCTAACATTGATGAAAATGTATCTGCCGCAATTCTTGAAAAAACTGAAAACATCGGAACAAAACTGTTGATAAGCGGCTCAGGTCAATGCAACATCACAAACAGTTGCGATATTGAAAAGTTTCTTGCAAGTTACGGCAGTAACGGCAGATTCCTGAAAAAAGCATTTTACACATTTTCAAATAAAGACACTGAAAAATTTTTTGAACAAAGAGATATCCCCCTTTTTAAAAGGGAAGATGGTAAAATTTTTCCAAGATCAATGAACTCTAAAGATATCGTTGAAGCTTTAAAAAAAGAGATCAATGCAAAAAAACATAAAGTGATAACCGGCTGTGAAGTGAGATCCATTGAGTTTAAAAACGACACAAATGTTTTTGAACTAACCACTTCCATCGGGAAAATCGTTGCAAAGTCAGTTGTCATCGCAACTGGAGGTTCTTCATATCCAGGCACCGGCTCAACAGGTGACGGATACAGACTTGCAAAATCACTTGGGCACACCATTGTAAATATAAAGCCTGCCCTTGTTCCGCTAAAAATTAACAACTGGGATTATTCTTCAGTTTCAGGCAACTCATTTAAAGAAGCTGCACTCACATATAAACAGGGAGAAAAAAAACTTGTAAGAAAAGGTGAACTGCTTATTACCCACACCGGAATAAGCGGACCGCTCGTTCTTGATTTTTCAAGGTATCTTGAGAACGAAGACCACATAACAATAAACTTTGCAAGCAGATACAACAGCGAAACAGTTGCAGAAAAAATATTTGAACTTTTTAGAGAAAAACCGTCATCAAAAGTTGTCAACACCCTTTATAAAATTGGGATCCCGTTAAACTTTTCACTTATACTTCTAAACATTTAAAACATTAAGGAAAGCAGTTTATGCGGAAAAAAAAAAAAAAAAGAGATAAGAAAAATATCTGAAAACCTGTGCAGTTATCATATAAAAACTACAAAAGGAACATTCAACTCCGCAATGACCACTGCAGGCGGAGTGGAACTTACCGAAGTTAATTCAGCAACAATGGAATCAAAAAAAATCAAAGGACTCTACTTTTGCGGAGAAGTTCTCAACATAGACGGAGACACTGGCGGATACAACATTCAGGCAGCATTTTCAACAGGATACTGTGTTGCCAAAAATTTTTGAAGACCTGAAGAATTCATTTGAAACCGGCGTTTTTTGCACTTTTCCTTCTTACCTAATTATTTGACACTGTTTATTGCGGCGGTTATTATTGGTTCCAGTATTTGATTCTGTATGGAAAGAGGTGTTGCTGATGAAAGGTGGCGGTTATAAAAGGCATATATTTTTACTGAACGAACTTTTCAAGCATCGTATAACTGACAGGGTAGTCATTTTTACCGTAGTTGCCGCTTCTTTTATTGCTGTTGCATCAATTTTCAGTGGTGCCGTGTGGCTCAATGACCTTAATCTTTTGTTTTCAGCCATTTTTGCTGTTGAACTTTCTTTAAGGTTTTTAACTTACGATCAACCTTCCAATAATGCAGGGAAAAAGGAGTATGTCAAAGAGTGGTGGCTTGACTGGATCGCGACAATCCCCTGGGATCTCCTTCTTGGAATGGTTGTTCCGGGAGCAGGGACATCCGTTGCAAGATTGCTCCGTCTTCCGAGGATCATCCGTATTTTAAGGTTCAGACATGTAGGGAGAAGCAGATTATTTAAAATCGTTGTTTACCGCTTAAAAAGGCTGATAGAGGGTTCTTTGATAAAACAAATGTCCGTTTTGGGTTTTTTATCGGCAGTGACAGTTGCGGCATTTGCATTATTGTTCAATTATCTTGGAACTGAATTCGAGCAGGGAGACAATATCTGGTTTTCAACAATAACAATGTTCAGTTCAGACAGTCTTTTTGAGGTTGCGGACCAATCCACTGAAATAAAAATACTTATTCTCATTTTAAGTACCATAGGGATAGTGGTTTTTAACGGTATTTTGATAGCGATAATTGTGGGACGGCTTGTAGATCACCTTGGAGAACTTAAAAAAGGGCATGGTGAAGTATATGAAAAAAACCACATTATTTTGCTTGGAAGAAGCGAATTCGTTCCCCACATTCTCGATGAACTTGACACCCATTGCCGTATTGAAAAAAAGTTCGTTAAAACTGTTGTGATGAGGGAAACAGTTTTTGATAACGATGATTTAATTCTCCGTTCCCGTCCCAGAGTTGAAGTGATCCCGAGGGTGGGAGGAGCCTGGAGCACCGATTCCCTTGAAAGAATTTCAATGAAAAAAGCTAAAGGGGTGATAGTTTTCGGTGGAATATCAGAATCTTATGATGACCAGAGATTCAATGATGCCCTTGTGACAAAAACCCTTGTTTCGATGAACTCGATCATTAAAAACACTGAACCTTCAGGTGCTTATGTTCCGGGGATAGTTCTCAACTATGCTGACCCCTCTCAAATGAAATATGCCAAAGGTTATCTTGAAAGAGATGAAAAATCAGGTGAAAACATTTTTAAAGACGGTAATCCGGTGTTTTTCGATCCGGTATTTTATACTGCAAAACTCTTTTCCTGTCTATGTGTCAACCCCCATTCCTACCGGATATACAATGAACTTCTTACTGCCGAAGGGAGCGAATTTCATGTAATTGATTCTCCTTTCCCAAAAAACACAAAATTCAGTGACATATTGAACAGTTTCCCAAAAGCTATCCCTGTAGGTTTCCGGAACGGAGCTAAGTTCATTATGGTTCCCGATCCTTCAGAAATGATACCTGAAGATGGAAAAATAGTTGTTCTTGCCCCCAACTCTTACGATGCCTCCCGTATCCACCCGGCAGGAAAATTGAAAGATTGCCGTGAATTGAAGCAATTTGAAGCAATATCTCCAAAAGAAATGAAAAACGGAATAGCTATAATTGGAGTGAACGATAAACTTCCAAGAATAGTGGAAGAGCTTCATCATCAAAACAGCGGAAAAATTTTTGTAATAGACAACCAGACAGAAAAAGAATTTTCCAAATGGTACAAAGAGCGGCTTTTATCTTTTGAGATCGAAATGGAAAAAAGCCCTGAATTCATAGAATGTCACTTTAAAAATGAATCTGAAGTGGAAAACTCGATCCCTTTTAAAGATATTTCAACAGTAATAATACTTGCAGACGGACTTCTTCAGAGTAAAAACCCTGACCAGATAGATGCCGACACATTTTCAAGACTTTTAATGGTACAGCACCTTTTTCAGCAGAGAGGACGACAGGGAATACACCTGATAATAGAAATACTTACAAAAGACACAGAACATGCTGTAAGCAAATTTGAAAAGTGTTCACATATAGTGGGACCTCTTTTCATCGGCAGACTTCTCACCACTTTTGTTCTTTATCCCTTCATGGAAGAAGTTTTTTCAAGATTAATAAAAACAGGGGACATTGACATAGTGTGCAGACCCCTCAATGAAATCAGATCATTGATCCCGGACCTGCCCAAAACATCCCTTAAATTCAGTAACCTCTTGAATTGCACCCCGTCCCGTTCAATTCCACTTGGCTGGGTGGAACAACCCTCAGAAAACCACCAAAGATCATTAGGGAACACAATAAAGCACTACAACCACAAAATATTCTTAAACCCCGATAAAAACACAGAAATCCCTGAAAATGCAGAAATTATCTATGTCTGCAGAGATTGATGGGATGATGACAAAAACGAATTCAGAGTTGTTGTTGATTTCATCTTTATCTAAAATACTTGACAGTTATACATTGTCTGCTAATTTGAACAGGTTTGATTTTTCAAGATTGAAAGAGTCGAAAATTTTTAACACCCCGGATCACATCGCCCCGGGAACCCTCTTCACCGACAGACATCCTTCTAAAAGAAACTGTTTGCCATTTTAATATTTAATCACAGCTCCCGAACTTTTTCAGAACTCCGTCCACTCTTTCAAGCCATTGTTTCCTGAAATCGGGAGGACTTACTGCTTCGGCGTAAGGTGAAAAACCTAAAACATGATATGTAATTTCAGTATAATCGCTGACAGGCATAGTAAGTTCGACATATTTTTTTCCATCTATGTTTTTTTTAGCGACTTTCTGTTTAGGGTGCCATTTCCTGTTCTTTACAAGATTGATGACCGGTTCATAAAATCTCACAACGACATCTACGGTTTTTCCAGTATGTTTAAATATCCCGTATCCTTCGCTCAAACATTTTTTCAGCAGCGA
>SLGQ01000254.1 GCA_007136595.1 Candidatus Sumerlaeota bacterium
AACACCCCTTTTTCCGATACTGAATCGGCACTCTACAAAGTGAAAATAAATCTTTACTCAATGTACTTTTCCGGACTTCTCGCAATGAGAAATATGGGTGACGGGCAATTCAGAATGTCGTTGATGTCTGAGACTGGTTTTAAATTGTTTGACATGGAGATCATAGGTGGATACGGGACCATAAGTAATGTTTTTCCGGAACTTGACAGACCCAGCGTAATAAAAACTTTTGAAGAAGATTTTGCTTTGATGCTGTTCAGCGGTATGTCGGGGAGGAAATGCACACAATATGCTTTTGATAAAAAAAATGATCTTCTTTTTGTTTGTAATATTAAAGAAAAATATGCCGGAATAGTTTTTGACAGTGAAAAAAATCTGGTAAAAAAAATGTGGAAATCAGAAAAGATCGGTTCTCCCTATTTTGAAATAAATTACGGGTATGGGGAAAACGGGTTAACCCCCGATTTTATAACAATTGTCCATTCAAATGTAAGGTTAAGGATAGAGCTTGCCATTCTGGAGAAAAAATGATGGATCTTTACAACATTGAAACAGTTGAAAAAGAATGTGGCAGAGTTGTCCTGAAAGTTATCTATGATCAGGATCACCCTATATTTAAAGGACACTTTCCGTCAAGACCGGTCGTACCCGGAGTAATGTTGATGCAGACAGTAAAAGAGTGCTTTGAGCAACTGGAAGGGATATCAACAGTCATTGAGTCTGCCGACTTGAAATTCATGAACCCTGTTGTTCCGGGAGTTGAAAACGGAATTTTTCTTGAAATCAGATATGAAAAAGATGAAGAAAAATACATACTGAAATCTTCAGGGTATTTTGACGGAAAGACTTTTTTTAAAATAAAATGCCGCCTGAAGAGATAATTATCAATTTTTCAGTGATATTAATCCCAAGTTAATTCAGTTCTTTAGTCGAAAAATTATAAAAAACTCACAAATTTTCAATAAATTAAGCCCTCAAGTGTTACTTAATAATAGATCGTGCCTTGATATTTTAGGAATAAGGTCACAGGAGGATAATAAAATGGATAAATATTTCAGTTGTGAATGTTGTGGCGGCGGCTCATTGAAGGATCTTAAAAAAGAGATATATCAACAGTGTGGTGGAAGTTTCAGTGATGCTTTCTCTTTTACCGGAAGCAAGAGATACTTCAGGTGTACCGAGTGTGGAAAACTTTGGTGGACTAATCCCCTAAGCGAGTTTATGCATTTTGTTGATATTAACTCCAAAGCGTTCAAACTTCTTGAGCTGAAAGATTTGGATTACAATAAAACTGCTCTTAAAACCGGATAAAAAAAAGGCACCTTCGAAAAGGCGCCTCATATCTGGGGTGGGAGGGGAATGTGGATTTACATCCACACTTAAATATTACTCCAAAAATTGAAGTCGTCAAGCAAATTATGATAAAAAATAACAATTTGTAATTATTGTCAAATTAACTTTGAAGTTGAAGTAGTTGATGTTTAAAAAAAATGGCGAAAAAATTTGACTATTGTCGGTGCTTGCGTATATTTATCTCGCTGTAGTTCGTTGCAGTAAAATGATTATCAAGGTTCCTCGTTAGCTCAGTCGGTAGAGCGGGTGGCTGTTAACCACTAGGTCGGCGGTTCAAGTCCGTCACGAGGAGCCATTTTTTTGCCGTTCCATTTCATTAAATTAAAATTTTGTAATTTTTTAAAATCCTGTTAACCTGTCGTGTAAATTTGTTTTGAGGGGGCGGAATGTTTTTTAAGCTGTTTTTACTTTTTACCGTTGTTCCGGTTCTGGAACTATATTTGCTGATAAAAATCGGTACAGCAATAGGTGTTTTTGAAACTATAATGGTGGTGATCATTACCGGTATAATTGGTGCCTGGCTTGCAAGAAGGGAAGGGTTTCATGTTTTAATGTCAATAAACAGATCTCTTGGAAGGGGAGAAGTTCCGGCAAGAAAACTGGTTGAAGGACTTCTTGTTTTTATAGGCGGCACGCTGCTTTTGACACCGGGATTTTTGACAGACATTATAGGTTTTTCCTTTCTGATCCCGGTTTTCAGAAATATCATGGTGACAATAATGATAGATCATTTTAAAAGGAGTGTCAAAAAGGGAAATGTTCATTTTACCGTTTTCAGAGGTGAAGAAAAACACCCGTTTAGCGATGGTAAAGTGATAGATGCTTCAGATTATTCAGATGATGGAGAAAAGTAAATGGATTTGCGGAGGAAATTTTGAACAGTCGTTTAGATAAAATCTCTTTGTTTTGCTATAAAAATTCTTTGTGGTTCATTATTGTCCTGATAATGATCCTTTTTGCTCAGGCATATTATCTGAAAGAAAACTTTGGTGTTGATACCGATCTCAGGGCACTTTTTCAGGGAACGAACGAAACTGTCGTCAAACTGGAAAAAATGGAAGAAAGAGTTGGAAGTTATTCAAACATTTTAGTTGTTGCTTCTTCCAGTGACCGTGAAAAGAATATAGAGTTTCTTTCAATTCTTGAAAAGGAAATAAAAGGTGACCCTAAAATAAGGTTCATTGATTTTGACAGGGATATCAGCTATCTGGAAGAGAGGGGGTTGCTTTTCCTTCCGCTTGAAGAGTTAAAAGAGATAGAAGCCGAGGTGCGTAAAAATCTTGCAGGTGGAGTTGAAAGTGCGCTTTCGTTCGGGTTTGTAGAAGAAGAAAAGGTGGAGGAAGAAGAAGTTCCTGATCTTACGGAAGAAGATCTTGATAAGTTTTCTGAAAAAGTTGAAGAGTACAAGCAGAAATACAACATAAGAAGGTACTTTGAAACAGAAGAAGGTGCCATTGTTGCAATGAAAGTGAGGCCTTCAGGAAGCAACACAAGTGTTTCTGAAACGAGGGAGCTTGTTGAGTTTCTGGAAAGGTCTGTTGAGAAGCTTGATCCTTCTGCTCACGGTGTAAAAGTTGAAGTGGGTGGGTTTTTCAGAAACAAGATAAAAGAAATGGAAGCCATTAACAATGATCTTCTGTCAACACTCCTGCTATGCATCATTCTTCTTTCTTTTACAATAATATATTATTTCAGGTCGGTCAGAAGTCTTTTGATAATATTTTTTCCCCTCACAGCGGGAGTTGTTACCGCTGCGACGGTAATGCAGTATTTTCTGGGTGACTTTAACATAATCTCAGCTTTTTCTTTTGCTATTTTATATGGACTTGGAATTGATTCAGGCATTCATCTTTTAAGCAGATATTGTGAAGAAAAGGATAAAGGGCTGTCCCCTCATTTGGCAATGGCATCGTGTTACCGGAACTTAATGTCGGCAGTGTTTTCAGGTGCTTTAACGACCGCGATCGCATTTTTCTCGCTTTTCTTTATTGAATTCAAAGGTTTTTCAGATTTCGGTCTTGCCGCCGCGATCGGTGTTGTAACTTCTTTTGTTGCAATAACGGTGTTTTTTCCGGCATTTGTTTTTTTCAATGAAAAGATCGTTCCTTTAAAAATTAAAACCAGAAAAATCACTTTTCTTCCCCGTATATACGGTGCTCTTTCCAGAAAACCTGCACTATTGATCGGATCAATGGTGTTGCTTACTGTCGCATCAATCGGAGCATTGAAATACATTGATATTGAATACAATTTTGATAGATTAAGCTTTCCCAACAAATATGATCCTGAATCTTTGTCAATGAGATATGTAAACGGTATAAAGGAAGATAAAACCGATGAAATTTCAACGGGACTTCCTTCATACATTCTCACTGACTCAATAGAAGAGACGGAAGATGTCTCAAGAGCACTTCAAAAAATAAGAGAGGAGCAACCATATTCGATCGGATTCAAAGACTATTTTTCAATTTTCTCCTTTGTTCCGCCCGATCAGGATGAAAAACTGAGAATCATAAGAAGAATCCGGAGGATGATAAATAACAAGATAAATCTTTTTGATGATAATGTCATTGAAAGGTACAGAGAAGAGCTTGAACCGATGCTGAGCGTAGAAAGCAGGATCGAGATAGATAATTTGCCGGGGTGGATAGTTGACGGTCTTGCTGAAAAAGACGGCACTTCGGGTCGCTTTATAATAGTTGGTGTTCACGGGAACAAATCCAATGTGGAAGATGTGATAAAGATCAAAGAATATTACGGCACTATAAAAGGTGACCTGAGAGAATACGAGATGCTTGGGACTTATATGCTGCTTGCCGATATGAAAACTGTAATAGAAAAGCATGTTCCGCTGGCTGTTCTTTTTGCTTTTACAGCGGTTCTCCTTGTCATGATGTTCCTTTACCGATCGTTCAGAAAGAGTCTTGTTGTAATAATGCCTCTTGTTGCCGGAATTCTGTGGATGATCCTCATAGCTTTTGTTTCCGGACTGAAATTAAATATTTTTAATATGGTCGTTATTCCGACGGTTGTAGGGATAGGTATCGATTCCGCCATCCATATTTATCACAGATATAAAAACGAAGGTGTTGCAAATATGGATATTACTCTTAAAAATACCGGCGGTGCGGTACTTTTTTCTTCTTTGACAACTTTTGTAGGATTTGCAAGCATCGCCTTGGCGGAACACAGGGGATTGAACTCTATCGGAGTTGTGGCATCTATCGGAATTTTTACTGTAACAGTTGCAAACTTGATATTTTTTCCCGCTTTTTTAAAATTGATCGAATCAGGTAGGAGGAGTGAGAATAAAGTTGAGTGAAGTTTAATGACTAAAAAGTTTTTTAAAAAACATAAAAACACCATACTTTTTTACATACCTTCTCTTTTGCTTGCTTTTTTTGTCCTTTATCTCATCGGGTTTGACAAGGTTAAAGAAGAGCTTTCCGATTTCGGTTTCATTAATGCCTCCATAGTTGTAGGAATATATTTTTTAAGGGATACTCTTCTTACTTTTGCCTGGATGAGATTGCTTGGATGCGGTGATTTTTACTCAGTTTTTACTGCAAACAGTGTTGGTGTTGCCGTAAATGCGATCACTCCCGGTGCTATGGCAGGTGAAGCTGTAAAAGGGATAATTCTCCATAAAAATATGAAATGCGGCAATATTGCTTCATCAGTTTTTATGTTGAACATAGGATATTATGTAACTACTTTTTTCATGCTTTCGGTTTCCGTGTTTTTCTTCATGGTCTTTGTTGATGTAAGTCTGCTGTTCCGGCTTTTTTTGCTTTTTTTGGGTGCCCTTTTCCTTTTTTTCTCTGCGTTTATATTCTTCGGGGTTGCTTTTTTATCGGAACTTGCAAAAAAACTGGTCAGAAAAATAAGGTTTTTGTCCAATCACAAAAGTGGGGAATGGCTTCTTGATGTTTTATCCGCCCTTAAAGATGACACAAAAGGAGAAAAGAGAAAAAAATTCCTTGAAATGACAATAATACAGTTATTTGTCAGATTTGCAGATATAGCTGTGCAGTATGCAGTGTGGAAAGTGATTTTTCCTTCAAGCGGACTTCTTGAAGCACTTTTTTTCTACTCAATGAGGCTGATAGTTCAATGGATGACAAACCTCATACCTTCAGGCTGGGGAGTTATGGAAGGTGCTGCATACGGGGTAGGAGAGCTGGGGTGGTTCCCTCAGGTTGAGTCGGTAATGCAGCAGTTCATATCAAGGTTGTGCAAGCTCATAGCTTCTTTTATCTATCTGCTTCATTATTCTGTTTATAAAAGGATCAGGAAGTAGGTTTTTTATCTCTTTTTATATAAAAAAGATGTGCATTCAACAGTGATCACTTTAAATTTCTGCCTGTTGTTCTTTATCTCTTTTGATAATACTGCTTTATTACAATTTTTACATGATTTCAGTCCGTTGCCTTTAAAAAAGCAGGCGGCACTGATAAACAGAGGGGGGGTGAAATCAGGAGAAACTTCAATTAATTCGTCATATTTTTCAATCCCGGAGGTTGTACCGCTCTCTATCCACTTATAGGCAAAAAGCAGTTTGTCTCCAAGTAATTCTTTAAAAAAACGATAAGTTGAAATGTTGGCAACATAGATGTAAAAATCGATGAAGTATCTTACATTTTTGCAGTCTTTCAATTTTTCAAATATGGCTGCATGACCTGTGTTTGAAATGCCGAGAAGAAAAGGACTGCCGGAGTTTTTTATTATGTGATCCGATATTTTTTCAAGATAACCGGAACAGTTTTTCATAACAGGGACCAAAGGTATCATAAAATGATCTTGAATTTTTACGAGAGCACTTAACTTATCATCTTCCATGATGAAGGGAATTTCCGGATCAGGAGTGAACTGCTCTCTTTTTGAAAAAATTCCGGGAACAGGTTTGTTTTTTAAAA
>SLGQ01000114.1 GCA_007136595.1 Candidatus Sumerlaeota bacterium
ACTGGCAGCTCCATCCGCTTGTCGGATTAAATCTGCAACTTCTCATAAACTGTGCCGACCCTTCAGTCATGTCAATTGCCGCAATGAAATTCTCACTTTCCGACAACATAAACCTTGATGCGGGAGCTACACTCTCTTTTGGCAAAAAACCGCAAAAAGGAGATCTTTTCCCCGAACTCCACTCCGAATTCGGAACTTACCCCCATTTCTTCTATATTAATCTTTCAGCATATTTTTAGTTGATTTTTTAAAACATTTCAGACATAATGTGCCTACTTGTTGTTAATTAACAACATTTTGTTTGAGGTTGCGATGAGAAAAAAAGAAGAAAATATTTTTAAAAAGCATGGCGGAAAGCTTAAGATGAGTGAAGCGATAAAATTCGGGATAACAAGGTATATGCTTTATTCGCTGAGAGACAAGGGAGAGATTGAGCAAATCAGCAGAGGAGTTTTCCGTCTTGCAGATCTTCCTCCTATCACGAATCCCGATATTGTAACTGTTGTGAGTCGTTTTCCAAATGTTGTGGTTTGTCTTATTTCTGCTCTTTCTTTTCATGGAATAACAACTCAGATACCTCATGAGGTTTTTATCGCAGTAAATCAAAAATCACGGCCCCCGTCAATTGATTTTCCTCCAACAAGTGTTCATAAGTTTTCTGATGAAGCCTTTTTAAAAGGAGTTGAAACTTATGTAATAGACGGTGTTGATGTGAAAATTTATTCTGTAGAAAAGACTATTGCCGACTGTTTTAAGTTTCGTAACAAAATTGGAATGGATATTGTGCTTGAGGCTCTTAAACTTTACAAAACACGCAAAGAGTTTAATTCCGATGAACTTCTTAAATATGGAAAAATATGTAGGGTTGAAAAAATTATGAGTCCGTATTTGGAGCTGTTGGTATGAGTAAATTAACTAATGCGTCTGATTCTGTGAGACAGAAAATATTAAACCGTGCAAAAAAAGAAAACCGGTCATTTAATGAGCTTCTTCAATATTATGCTATGGAGAGATTTTTATATCGTTTATCTGTTTCTAAACATGTCAATAATTTCATTCTTAAAGGTGCTTTATTGCTCAGAGTATGGAACGCCCCTGAGATCAGACCTACGATGGATATCGATATGCTTGGCAGAACAGATAACGAAACATCGAATATAATAAAAATCATCAAAGAAATCATTGGTATAAAAGTTGATGATGACGGTTTGTTTTTTGATGCCGACTCAGTTAAAATTGAACAAATTACACAAGAAGCAGATTATCAAGGGACAAGAGTTTTTTTTAATGGATTGCTTGGTAACGCAAAAGTTTACATTCAGATAGATATCGGTTTTGGCGATGTAGTGTTTCCTCGACCGTCTAAAGGAGTCCTTCCGACAGTTCTTGATAGTCCTTCAGCGGAATTGATGTGTTACAGTCGTGAAAGTGTTGTTGCGGAGAAATTTCATGCAATGGTTAAAATCGGAATGCTTAACAGTAGAATGAAAGATTTTTATGATATTTGGCTGTTGTCAAAGAACTACCATTTTGATGCCGAAGATCTTAAAAAAGCCATTGATGCTACATTTAAAAACAAAAGAACCGCTCTTGATAAGGATGTTGCCGCTTTTTCCAAAGAATTTACAGACTCTAAACAGACAATGTGGCAGGCATTCAGAAAAAGACTTAAACTTGACAGCACCCCTGAAAATTTTGCTGAAATAGTTTCTGAAATAGAAAAATTTCTGGCACAAGCCCTTATATTCAAGACCAGAAAAAATAATTCTTAATTCGGAACTTACCCCCATTTCTTCTATATTGATCTTTCGGCATATTTTTAGTTGATAAAAAAACAACTTTTCTGTAAAATCAAATGTTTAAGCACGGAGTTTTAACCGAGGTGCGAATGAAAAAAGAAAAAATTGTTGTTATATTGATCGTTTTTACTTCCATTTTTTTTGGTTGCTCTAAAACCCCGACATATGAATTAGGAATAGTTGATGGTTTATCCGATGATTTGTCCGATGAAGTTTTAACTGAGCCGGATGATTTCCCTGATGAAGAAACGGAAGACGATGGTGAAAATGATATAGATTCTTTACTGTGTAGAGATGGAGAAGTGAAGAACTGTGTTGATTTTGAGTCTTTTGAAAGATGTGTTGACGGTTTGTGGGAAACTATTTCTCTTGAGCATAAAGAGTTGGAGTGGTCGTGTCGGGACATAATGAAATGGGATGAAGCAATCACTTTTTGTGAGGGTTTAGGTGGGAGATTTCCTAACATACAGGAAGTTAGAATGTTGATAAAGGAATGTCCACAGACGGAATATCCGCAACCGGATGGGCAGGAACCCTGGTGTGAAGTAGAAGATCCATGGAGTTTGGGTGACTCTGACTGTAGTGGATGTGCCGCTAGCGGCATTGGAAAATATAGTGTTTTTGGGGATCCGAATTTGCTCTTGTCTTCCTCATCCCTGTTGGACACCACCGAACATGCTTGGTTTGTGCATTTCCTCGATGGCTCTGTGTCCGGCATCCACAAGAGTTTTAGAACCAGTGTCAGGTGTGTGAGAGATGCCTGCAAGATTGAAGGAGACATAAGAGTTGTTTCATGCGGGTTTAACGATAATGGAGATCAGAAACAGATTTGTACTGACGGTACATGGATTGATCAAGGTGTTTGTGAGGATCCTGATGAATGTGAAAATGGAGGTGTGAAGAATTGTGTTGATTTTCAATCTTTTGAAAGATGTGTTGACGGTTTGTGGGAAACTATTTCTCTTGAGCATAAAGATTTGGAGTGGTCGTGTATGTCTCCGGACATTATTAACTGGCAGGATGCCATGGGTTATTGTGAAGATAAGGGATGGAGGCTTCCCACCATAAGTGAACTCAGGACACTTATTCAGAATTGTTCTGTCACAGAGACAGGAGGAAGTTGCGGGGTTACGGATAATTGCTTGTTGTGGAGTGATTGCTGGAGCGAAGATGTTTGCTGGGGATGTTCTTTTAACAGTAGTGGAAAATACAGCGTTTTCAAGGAGACAAGTGTGCTTTGGTCTTCTTCGTCCCGTGTGGATTCCACCGACTATGCTTGGCATGTGAACTTCAACTACGGCATAATATTCCACCTTCCCAAAACTTACAACATCTATGCCAGGTGTGTGAGGTCACGGTAAATGAATTGAAGAATGGTGACCGCATTTTCTCATCTTATTCTTCCCTCTATTCTGTTTGTCTTGAGCCAGTCGAAAGGAGCCTCTCAAAAATCTGTCACCATATTTTTAACAAATAGAACTTGCTCACAGATAATGTTTATGCTATAGATATTGTCTGAATTTTTTCGGAGGAGAAATGATCACCGAATGTCCTTCCTGCAAAAAAACAATTTCAGCAGGTAATCCGGGTGTTAGAGTGTGCCCGAAGTGCAACGCTGTCATAAAAGTTGGGGACCCTCTAAAAGATGAGGAGAACAAAGTTGTTAAAACTGCCGATCAGATAAAAAAAGAATCCGGCACAAAAAACGATAAAAAAGAAACCCGGTCACCTCAAAGTTTGCTTGACAAACTAAGGAGCGAAATCGGGGAAGAGGCAGCAAAGGAAAAACAGGAAAAAAGGAAATACACGGGGCTTTTTAAGGGAACACCATGGGATAACTGGAAAAACATCGGGTTTGCTGAAGCTTTGTTCCAAACAACAGTTGAAATAACGAAAAGACCGACAAAGTTTTTCAGGAACATGAAGTTTGCGGTAAAACCGGGACTAATTCCGATTTACGGGATGATAGCCGCTTTCCTTGCAACTCTTTTTCAGACATTCTGGATACTTAGAATTTTTCAGGGTTTATATCCCGATTTTGAATCTTTTTCAACTGCGATGTCAAGTCTTCCGGCAGTCGGGCTTTCAATGTTAGCCAATGAAGATAAACTGAAATTGGTTTTTAATGCGATGTATCCTGATTCATCAACTCTCTTCGTTCAAATTTTGATAGCACCAATAATGTCAATAATAATAACAGCTTTCATTCTTCATTTGGGCAGTGTTCTTTTAGGGAGCAGAACAAGATTGAACCATTTTTACCGTATGAGCGGTTTTGTTATGATAACCGGAGTTTTAGGAATAGTACCGGTTATCGGTAATATTGCAGGTTTTTTCTGGAGAACGGTACTGGTTTTTAAGGGGGGAAGGGTGGTAAACAACTTTTCTTCGCAAAAGGCAGCCGGATTCACAGTGTTTTATGTTGTCATACATCTTTTGTTCAGTTTTATGGGGATACTATGACATACAGAGTGGGAACAGGGATAGATGTTCATAAATTTGATAATGAAAGAGAACTGTGGCTTGGCGGAATATTGATAGAAGGTCATCCGGGTCTTGCAGGACACAGTGATGCCGATGTAATGATCCATGCCCTTATAGACGCCTTGCTCGGGGCTTCAGGCTTTGGAGACATCGGTGAAATGTTCCCCGACACGGACAATGCATTTAAAGGTATCAGAAGCACTTTGCTGCTGAAAAAAGTATATGAAAAAATTTCGCAAAACGGATGGAATATTGTAAACATTGATTGTGTTATAGTTTGTGAAAGTCCGAGGATCTTTCCTCACAGAGATATTATGAGGAAGACGGTTGCAGAAATACTTGATATTCCTGTTGACAGGATAATGATAAAAGGAAAAACATCTGAGAAACTCGGTTTTACCGGAAGGGGCGAAGGTATTTTTTCAAATGTTGTGGTTCTTCTTGAAAAAAGGGGGTAGAGATGAGAAAAATAAGTTTTTCTTTCGGTAGAAAAAATTATACCACTTTCATAATTGCATCTCTGGTTCTTCTATATGCCATATATTCTTCAATTGACGGAGTTGTTTATTACTTTTCGGATACTGAACCCATAGCTCTTGGAGATGCCATGGAGCTGAACGAAGAAGCTTTTGCGAAAGTTTCTGACGGTGACTTTGTTGAAGTTAGAGGCATTACATCTCTTCAGGGCGGCAGCCTTGATAAAGGGTTCCTCGGCAAACGCCACTTCATTTACTATTTAAACGGTTCGGCAAAATTCATAATAATTGAAGAATCAACTGACGATGAAAGAAAAGGACCCGTCAGAAAAACCATAAGAGGGAGAGCACATCTTTTCAGAACAAACAGGCAGGCTCAGAAAATGAGAGAATTCTTTTTAAAAAGCCTGTTCCTTGAAATGGATGATGACGGGATTTTCATTGAAGCAGGTCTGGAACCCCGCAAAAACCACACAACACCTCTGTTCTTTTCCATATTGATCGGTCTGATGATCCTGAACATAGTCCTTTTTATAAAATATCTGAAAAAAGATGAATCTGTAGAGGAGGATTTTGATGACTACTGACACTGTTAGAACGAGATTTGCACCCAGTCCGACAGGTTACATGCATGTGGGAAACCTGAGAACGGCTCTTTATGCCTGGCTTCTGGCAAGAAAAAATAACGGAACATTCATATTAAGAATAGAAGATACCGACCAGGAAAGAGAAGTGGAAGGAGCCATTGACCTGATATACGGAACTTTAAAAGAAACCGGTCTATATCACGATGAAGGACCTGATGTGAATGGCAAATACGGACCTTATATACAAAGTGACAGAAAAAAAGAGGGTATATATCAGAAATATGCCGACATACTCATTGAAAAGGGTTTTGCATACAGATGTTTCTGTGATAAAGAGAGACTTGAAAAAGTAAGAATAGACAGTCTGGAGTTCCATGCACAGTCAAAGTATGACAGACACTGTCTTAAACTAAGCAGTGATGAAATAAAGTCCAAAATCGAAGCAGGCATTCCCTTTGTAATAAGACAGAAAATGCCTGATGAAGGAACAACTGCTTTCCATGATGAAGTTTTTGGTGAAATAACAGTTGACAATTCTACCCTTGACGATGTTGTGCTTTTGAAATCAGATGGTTACCCGACATATAACTTTGCAAATGTTGTTGATGACCATCTTATGGAAATTACACATGTGGTGAGGGGAAGCGAATATCTTATTTCAACACCCAAATACAACCTTCTTTATGAAGCTTTTGGGTGGGATCCTCCGAAGTATGTCCATGTTTCTCCTGTTATGAGAGATGCCAGAAGAAAACTTTCCAAAAGGGATGGTGACGCAAGTTACAGTGATTTCATAGAAAAAGGTGTCCTTAAAGAAGCACTTTTGAATTATATTGCGCTTTTGGGTTGGAATGCCGGTAACGATCAGGAAAAATTTACAATTGGAGAACTTGTTGAATCTTTTGATATA
>SLGQ01000333.1 GCA_007136595.1 Candidatus Sumerlaeota bacterium
ATAAAAGTAACTGAGCTTGAAAAAATTGACAACACAATTGTTGAAGAAAGATTTGGACATTCAGTTTTTTCTTCAGCTTTAAATGAGCAGAAAGAAATTCTCAAAGAAAAATCGCCTCTGCTTGAAAAAATGAGAAAACTTACTCAAATCAGCAGATATAACAGGAAAATTATATGGGGCGATTTTATGCCGTCAATATCTTTTCTATATACTCACGATTTCGGTTCTTCAGAAAAACATCCCTTCAGATCGACATATCTTTACAGTGACGATATTGTTTCTCTTAATTTCAGTTGGAATCTTTTCAGGGGATTCCGGGATGCACTTGAGTTAAAAAAAGCATCGGCAGATATTCTTACAAGTGAACTCAACTATATGGATACACTCAATAGCCAGCTTTATACTCTGGAGACGGTTCTTTCCAATCTCTATTCGCTCATGGATCAGAAAAGGGTGGCTGAAAGATCAGTTGAACTTGCTTTGAAAGCTCTTGAGCAAAGCAGGATAGAATACGAAAGTGGCAAAGCGGTTTATCTTGATCTGCTTAATGCTGAAAACAACTATTTTGAATCGGTAAGAAACCTCGTTTTCATAGAAAATTCGCTGTTTAATTCGTTTTTTCAGTTAAGAATACTTACAGGATCGGGAGATACGGAATGAAGATATTGTCAATGACATTCATAATATTTCTGACAGTTATGATCAGTTGCTCGAAACAGCGCGAAGCTGACAGCCAACAGGAAGGAGGTAAACCTGAAAAAGAAAGTGTCCAAAGAGGTCCGGGGAGAAGAGAAAAAGATACCTCCCCCAGAAAAGTAAGAGTACGCAACATAAAAACTGAAAATTTGACAAGGAAGATATATCTGAACGGTATTATTGAAGCTCAAAGAGATGTAACTGTCACAACAAAAACAACCGGCGAAATAGTTTCTCTCAACATTGATCTGGGGCAATATGTCAAAAATGGAGAAACCATTGCTGTAATTGAACACGATCTTCAGAAAAATGCTCTTGAGCAGGCTCAGGTTTCATTAAAAAAGGCTGAGTTGAACTATGAGCTTAGAAAAAAAATATTTGAAAGAGATCGTAATCTTTATGAAAACAAAGCTCTTTCCAGAGAACAGTACGATTTGTCTGAAAATTCTTTGATAAATGCAGAGCTTGCACTTGAGCAGGCAAGAACTGCCAAGATGACAGCCAGAGTAAATTACGATAACTGCTTTATAAAAGCACCTTTCAGCGGTGTAATTGCAGACAGACCTGTTCAGCAGGGGCAGTATGTAACCATTGGAAGTCCTGTTGCAAGAGTTGTTGATACAGCAAATCTTCAGGTGATAGTAGGACTCACTCAGAATGATCTTCTTGTTTACAGACAACGGAGAAAAAGAGATGTGACTGTTGTCATTTCGGATTCTCTTACAATTCCCGGAACAGTAGTGGGTGTGGGTGATGCCCCTGATAAAAGAACATCGCTGTACTCAATGAAGATCATATTCAAAGGTGTCCTTGATGACGAAAACAGACGGGTTGTTTTTCCGGGTATGCAGGCTAAAGTGGGAATTAAAGCAGAGGTGTTTCCACTATCTTTTTATTTAAGACGAAATGAAATGAGACTGATATCAGACAGATACTATGCGTTTATTGAAAAAGATGGAAAAACATTGCAGAAAGAAATTGAAGTTTTGGCCGATGTCGGTGACATGTGGATAGCAAGGTTCAAAGATAAAAAAGAAAAAAGGTTCAATCTCATAGTTTCGGGAATTGAGGCTTTAAGTGAAGGAAGAGCTGTTGAAATAGTGGAAGAACAATGAAGTTTCTTACCATTTTCATAAATAAACCGATAATTGCCCATTTTCTTTTTGTGGCTGTCTTTTTTTTCGGGCTTTTTTCAATTGCAACTATTCCAGTGGAAGAAAATCCCGAAATAGACCTCGGTTATGTCATTATCATAACAAGATATCCCGGAGCATCTCCCGGTGAAATAGAGCGGCTTATAACCATACCTATTGAAGATGCGGTATCTGTGGTTGACGACATAGATTTTTTAAGAAGCGGTTCTCAAAACGGAAGGTCATCCGTTTTTATGATGTTTAACGAAAATGTTAAAGATATAGACCGTAAAGTAATGGATATTCATACATAGATAAATAAAATTCCTGATCTCCCGTCAAGAAACGAAATGGCAGGTCCTTTTGTTTTTAAAATAGCGATGGGAGACACAAGCCCTGTACTCAATGTAATGCTCAGTTCTCCTTCGATATCGGACAGAGAATTCAAGACTATATCTGAAAACCTTGAAAGAGAACTTACAACTAAAATTCCCGGGATTAAAAATATCCGTGTAGCCGGAGTTGCAGACGAAGAGATAGACATAATTGTAAATAATGAAACTCTTCTCATGTACGGACTGACCATAGATGATATTCTTGTGGCTGTAAATGCTTCAAATTTCAGAACACCCGGCGGAACACTTGATGTTTCAGGGAGAAGATATCTGGTAAGAACATCCGGCACGATAGATGATCTTGAAAAGATAAACAATATTCTTGTCAGGACGGGAGATAGCGGTCAAAGACTTTATTTGAGAGATGTGGCAAATGTTGAAAGGAGATTTATACGAGGGAGAATTCAGTCATACCTGAACGGTGAAAAAGCTCTTTCGCTTTATATAATGAGGAAGCCTGATTCAAATGTTATCGGAGTAAATACTGAAGTAAAAAAGATAGTTGATCAGTTCTCAAAACAGTTCGATGATATGAAAGTAAGTTACAAGAACGATCAGGGAGAAGCCATTTATGAAACAGTTTCGGTACTTAGAAATAACGCTCTTTTAGGTATTGTACTTGTTTCCATTTTACTTTTCTTTTTTATGGGTTGGAGAGCAAGTTTTCTTGCCGTAATAGGTATCCCCTTCTCATTTCTTGCCACTTTTTTTATGATGAAGTTTTTTGGATACACCATTAATTCGCTTTCTCTTTTTGCAATGATAGTTGTAAGCGGAATGCTTGTTGATGATGCAATTGTAGTGATAGAAAATGTTTATAGATACAGAGAAGAAGGGTTATCATCCAGAGATGCCGTCCTGAAAGGTACTTCAGAGATAATGTGGCCCATTATTTCTGCAATTGCAACTACAATATGTGCTTTCATGCCACTTCTGCTGATAAGCGGTATCATCGGTAAGTTTCTGGAACTTATGCCGGTAATAGTTGTCCTTACTCTCACTGCTTCACTTATTGAAGCTCTGATAGTTCTTCCTGTTCATTTGTATGAAATGAAAAAGCTTTACAGAGAGGATAAAAAACCGGAGAGAAAATGGTTTGGTTTTATGCTTGACAAGTACAGAAAACTGCTTAATTTTGCTTTGAATTACAGATACATTTCCATTTTATGTGTAATATTGCTTTTTATTTCTTCCATATATGTTGCTAAAAATCTCAGAATAGTTCTATTCGGTGATGTTCCGGCAAAGACAGTTTCAGCTAAAATGGAGCTTGCTGAAAATACCCCGATAGAAAGGACGAGAGAACTTTCAAGAGAGATAGAAAGCCATATAATTGATGAACTTTACCCTGATTATATAGATTCTGTAGTTACGATAGTGGGAAGAGTTATCGAGGACAGGCGATGGATGGAAAAAGAGGAAGTTGCCGAGTTCAGAATAGATCTCAGGGACTATGATGAAGAAGTTATGAATATTGTAAGGAATGTAGTTAGAAAAAAAGCGGTTTCCATTCCCGACATAATTAATTTTGAGTTTTTAAGAGCAACTGGAGGTCCACCTTCAGGAAGACCTGTAGATGCCAGAATATCAGGGAATGACCTTGAAGTGCTTCAGACTGTCGGAGATAAAATAATTGCGTTTCTCCGTGAAGTTCCGGGGGTAGTTGATCTGAGAGCATCAGTTCAGGACAGGATAAACGAGATAGTTGTTAATCCTGACTATAAAAAACTTGAGCAGACAAATGTCGATCTGAACAGTGTTGCTCAGGCAGTAAGATCGGCAACTGCCGGAAGATACGCAGGAAGATATCTCGATATTGACGGGAAAGAGCTCAGAATGTGGATAAGATTTGACCGTGACAGACAGCATACTATAAACGATATCAGGAATATCCCCGTAAGATCAAGGAATGGCTTAATATTCCGGATAGGAGATGTTGCATCTGTAAGTGAAGTGCAGACAGTTGCAAGGATCAGGAGAAGCAACCGTCAAAGAGAAGCGAGAGTGACAGCAAATATTGATTATTCACTTACCACACCTTATGCGGCAAACTTGAAACTTCTTGAAAATTTTGAAGATATAGGGGAAGAATATCCGGGGATTTCTTTGATCCTTGAGGGGGAATTTGAAGAACAGCAACAGGCAAACAGAGATGTCATACTTGCTTTTCTTGTTGCCATAATTCTCATATATATGATACTGGGCATTCAGTTTAACAGTCCATTTCAACCTTTTGTTATAATGGTTACTCTGCCGCTTGCTTTTATCGGTGTTGCATACGGATTATTTATTTCGGGGCTTGATCTTTCTCTGATGGCTCTTATCGCCCTTGTCGCTCTTGCCGGAATTGTTGTTAACGACTCCATAATTCTTGTGGATTTCATAAACAGTTTTTCAAAAACCAAAGAAAGAAGGGAAGCATTGATAGAAGCAGGTTCAAAAAGATTGAGACCCATACTGCTTACAACAGTTACAACCATTGGCGGGTTGATGCCAATGGCAATTTTTGCCAGAGGTGGAAACAAAATGTGGCAACCCATGGCTATCACCATAATATGGGGAATAATGTTTGCTACCGTACTCACTCTTTTCGTGATCCCCGTCCTCTATGCAATAATAGATGATATCAGGGCTCTTTTCTTTAAAATATGCGGGAAGAAGTGTTGAAGGCAACAACTGCCCCCTAAAACATTTTCTTGATTATATAAGTCAAATAATTATTATCAAATATGATATAGGTTTTGAGGTTGCTATGTCAAATGAGATAATAAAGGCTGATGATATCCAAAGCAGGATATTTACGATCAGGGGAATGCAGGTGATGCTGGATAGTGATCTGTCGGAATTTTATCAAACAGAAACCAAATATGTTAACAGGGCTGTGAAAAGAAATCCCCTTAGATTCCCTGAAGGATTCGTTTTTCAGCTCACAAAAGCGGAAGAGGAATCTTTAAGGTTCCAATTTGGCACCTTAAAAACAGGAAGAGGACAACATAGAAAGTTTAACCCCTATGTCTTTACGGAAGCTGGTGTTGCAATGTTGTCCGCAGTTCTCCAAACTGAAATTTCTATTAGCGTAAGTGTTCAAATTATTCAAGCCTTTGTTAAGATGCGACATTTTATTTCTGAGAACGCAACAATATTTCGAAGGATGAACACAATAGAAGTAAAACAAATAGAAGCAGACAAGAAATTTGATATACTTTTTCAAGCTCTTGAAAGCAATCAGTTCCCGTCCGACCAAGGGATATTTTTTCAAGGGCAGATATTTGATGCATATAAACTGGTTTCAGATATTGTGCGGTCAGCGGAAAAATCTATAGTTTTGATTGACAATTATGTTGATGATACCGTTCTCACCTTATTTTCTAAGCGGAAGAAAGGAGTGCATTTGAAAATACTTACAAAAAACCTTTCAAAACAGCTTCTCCTTGATCTCAAAAAGTTCAATGAACAATTCCCGCCTGCTGAAATAAAGGAATTCAATCAATCTCATGACAGATTCATGATAATTGACGATAAAGACCTTTATCATTTCGGAGCATCACTGAAAGACCTCGGTAAAAAATGTTTCGGCTTTTCCAAAATGGATGCCGGAGTTGTTGAGATGTTGAAGGCAATTTAGTTGATGACTGAAAACTCAACTGATTCTTCGTTGTCTGCCAATTTTGCATAAACAAGAATGATTTCTTTATCAGGGTAGATCGATGTTATCTTTTCTTTAGCTTCTTTCAATTCATTTTTATGAAAAATATGCTCCTCTTCAGGACTATCTTTGAATTTTATGCTTCCCCCGTATGCTCCGCAATCGGAATGGTTTACTATTACAACTTTTTTTGCATGGTGCAGGTTTAAAGGAACATTAATGCATTGCATCACAGTGTCAGAATTGTTTTTGCATTCATTTATAGCTTTTGTCGCTCCTGGAAGAGAGGGAAAATCAAAATAATTTATCCCCAGATAGCTTTTAACAAAATCAACGGTTTCTTCCCACAATCTGAAATCAATACAACTTAAAACTAC
>SLGQ01000335.1 GCA_007136595.1 Candidatus Sumerlaeota bacterium
CAAGCAAACCTGTATCCCCTATAAGCCGATGGATTATAGGGGATACAAGTTTTTTAATCAATTTTATTTGGAAACTGAAGTCTCACACACCTGGCATAGAGATAAGGTGAGTTTAGGTCGTTGAAAGTAAATTCGACCCTGCCATCATCCCGTCCCCCACGAAAAATAAACATATCGGATCATTATACTGAATTGAAAAAGGAAATGAAATCTTTAACAGGAGACACCTTAAAAAGGCATTTCAAACTGTATTGTGAATTCTATGACGGCATCAACTTTTGTTCCGTCTTTTGTTTCACCCGGTCTGAAACGGTATTTGGCAACAGTTTTTTTTGCTGATTCAGTAAAAAGCGGGTGATCGCTGTCAACAACTTCCATTTTTACCACTTTGCCTTCCTTTGAAATATAAAGTCTCAGTATTACTTCACCTTCTATCCCCTGCTCTTCAAGCGATCTTGGATATGCCGGTTTTGTAGGTCTTATGGCAACAGGGAGTTTAGAAAGTTTAAGAATGGGTGTGGGATTAAATTTTTCTTCTTTTTTTGCCGGTTTTCTTTCTTCAATCTTTTTTCCTCCCGCATAATCTTTTACCTGATCGGGCGGTGTAAACTCCTCTTCCATTTCCTGCATCAGAGTATTCCCCACTCTTACAGTTATCCCTTCTGTCTCTTTTTCATCAGCAGTCTTTTTTGTTACCCCGAAAACAGGTTTCACCTCTTCTTCAACTTCCTTCGGGTCTTCTTTAATATGACTGACAGGAGGCTCTTTCTTTTCTTCAATTTTTTTGGGAGGAGGTGGTGGTGGCGGCGGTGGTGGCGGTGGTGGTGGTTCAGGCTCCGGCTCAGGTTTAGGTATCTTTATCTGAACAAACCTGCTTTTTTCATATTCCTGTGCAATGTAATCAGACCTTGACACATGAAAAATGGATGCAAGGAGAAAAACATGGATAAATGAAGAAAAGAGAATTCCAAACGAGAGGAAGCTTTTTTTTTTCATTGCAACTGTTTTAGAGCCTCCTCATCATATTCAACATTTATTGCAAAATCATATATGTCAAGCTGTCTGATGAGGTCGATGATATCAACAACTTTACCATGCTGAACAGCTCTGTCGGCAGCAATTATCACCTGAATTTCAGGATTTTCCGATCTAAGATATTTTATTTCACTTCCAAGAGCTTCAACATTTTCCTTTTTTGATCCCGAAAGATAGTAGTCACCTTCCTTTGAAATTAAAATGGAAATCGTTTTCCTTTCTGTTTCCTTACCTGTTGCGGCTTGCGGCAGATCAACTTCAATGGCTTCTTTTGTTACAAATGTGCTGACAAGCATGAATATTATCAGAAGAACAAGCATAATATCAACAAGAGGAGTGACATTGATCTGGGAAATTATACCAGTTTCTTCTTTATCATGAAACTCGGCTTTACTCATTGCACCTCGTTATTTTATTTCAAAAGTAAAAAGAAAAGTATCCAACCCCCACCTGTATTCGGAGAGGTCTTGAGGATCGATCGCATTATCTCTGACAACACCGTAAAAGTTAAACTGCAAAGGAAGCTCTATGTTGTTATCCTTTATCTCTTTTACCACCTTCTTAAAATTGAGAGACATATGCTGTCTATTGGGAGTCGCTCTCTGTTTTTCTTCCATCATGGGGTGGAATTTGGACTCATCAAGTTCAAGATCAATATTTTTTGAAAGTTTTTCAGAGGTATCGGAAGTATAAAGCCAACTGTATGAAAGTCTTGATTCCTCTTCACTTCCACTGCTTTGAGCTATCATTTTAAACAAAAGAACTTCCGGAAGAGAATCTATCTCAAAAGAGAGGGTTTCACCGTTTTCAACCTCTGTTTCAACAATTTTCCCCGATTTGTCAGTATAAAAAGTGACAACTTTTTCAATTTCAGGGTTTTCCCTTTTCACTGACGGTTCCTCTGCATATATCCTTACCCTTTTGGTAGAAATTATGTTCCTTGTCCCTCCACTGTCATCAGGCAAAGGTATGGTTATCTCGGCAGTAACAGGAAGATCAATATATCCCCTCTGTTTAAGATTTTGTGCTATCTCATTTTCACCGACACGATCAAAATCATCAGGTATCAGATCTTCAATATTTTCAGGAATGGGAAAAGTAAGCGGAGTGTTATAGGGAAGAGTAAGCTCCTCAGCCATGAGCCATTTTACCGGCAGATCACTATCCTGGGAAAAAGTGCGCCCACCTAAAACAAGAGACATTGAAACAGTTTTTCCGGGCCAGAATTCAACCGGTTCAACTTTTAATGCAACCGGTCTTATGTCTGTCAGAATATATCCGGGAGTTACCTCTTCATCAGGTTGGCAGGATATTAAGAAAAGAGTGAAAATTATTAACATTATAGTTTTTTTCATCAGAAATCCCCCTTCAATCCAAGAAAGAACATAATGGGAAGGCCTGTTGTGGCTTTTCTTTCGTTGTAGTCTCTGCTGTACTGATATCCAACCACATTTTTCTGATAATATACATTTTGAACATCAAGGTAAGTTGAAAGTATCCACTTATCAAATATCCAGTATCTGTCGAGTCTTACATCAAGCTGATGTGTTACGGGCATTCTTGATCTGTTTACAGGTCCGAAGTACGACGGAATCGTAAAGTTGTTGTCAGAATCATATAAATAATCAGAATACATAACATTGGTGTAAGGCATACCGCTCTGCAACCTGAACCTCCCACCTACCTGCCATCTCTTATTGAACTTGTAGCTTGCAACAAGTGTAAGGTTGTGATTGATGTCAAGGTCAAAGGGTCTCCACTCGGCATCAGGAAGGTCTTTTCTCCTTGAAATACAGAAACTGTATGCTATCCAACCAAAAAAGTGATCTGTCATCTTGTGTCTGAGAAGAAACTCAAGCCCGTACGCATAACCTTTCCCCTGATTGGAATAACTTGAAAGATCATCCGGATCATCTCTTGAAACAAGGTCAAAAAACCATTTATAGTAGCCTTGTATATCAAGAAGAATTGTATCGATGGGATTATATTCGATACCACCGATAAGGTGAACAGACCTTTCAGGTTTTATTCCGGGAGTTCCCCAGGGTTCATATCTTTCATCATTGGAAGGTATCTGGGAATACATTCCTGTCGCACCTTTTACTGTCCATTTTTCAGCAAGGTTGTATCTTATGGAAAGTCTCGGATCGAAAGTCATCTGTCTATCGTGCTCATTATATATCATATTGAATCCGAGAAGAGATGTTACAGGCCCGTAAGTTATCTGATCCATAAAATAAAACCCGGGGAACCAGTAATGACCCTTTGTGCTGTCAAGAACTTCATTGTCAAAAGGATTGTACGCAACCTCTCCTTCTTTCGGAATTGCAAAAAGATTTACATCCAGAGTGTAATATCCGTAAAGAAATCTCAGTCCCCATTTAAGAGTGTGAATATCGGAAAGTTTTATCTCCATTTTCTGACTTAAATTTGCCTGAAAGAAAAAATTTCTTAAATATGCCGACTCACCTGCATTATTATCCGTAAAAACCAGATCAAAAGCGGGAGACAAAAGGTTTTTCATATTCCCCTGACGATAATGCCATTCCGGCGCAAGCTGAATGAACTGAGTTTTTGAGCTTGCAGTGTTCCCCAGTTTTTGAAAAGATGTCTGATTATCAAAATTGACCCGCACCTCGTCCCATGATCCCACAACAGTGAATTTAAGTTTGTTCCTGTTAGAAAATCTGTGAACATACATGAAAGTAAGGTCATAATAGAAAGGATAAGTGGAAAAACCGAGCATTTCTCCAAACAGTCCCATTCTTTCAGCGATTCTCATATAGAGATCAAGGAATCCCCTTTTAAAAGCAAGTGCAACCGAATCTTTATCGGTAAGCGGACCTTCTATCATAAAAGAGCTGGAAAGTAAGCTCAAATTAAGATAACCGCCCCATCTGTCTTCTCTGGGATCTCTTAAATTTACCTGGACGATCCCCCCCATCGCATTGAAATATTCGGCAGAAAAACCGCCTGCATAAAAGTCAAGAGATTCAACAAGTTCAGGTTCAAAAACGGGTTCAAGACCACCGAAGTGATAAAGAATGGGAACAGAGTGTTCATTAACATATCTGCCGGAATCTTCAGGAGCGCTTCCTCTTATCACAAGCCCGCTTCCATATCCGTTAAAAATTGAAAGAGTGGTGACACCGGGAAGATTTTTGATAGCCTGTAAAACATCTCTGTTCGTTCCGGGTATCTTTGATGCCTCTTCAACAGTTATTCTCTGAACAGAAACTTCCCCTTTATGTCTTTCCCCCTGCACAACTATTCTGTAGGGATTGAGGACGACCGGTTCAAGCCTGAAAGTAACTTCGATATCTTCACCGGGATTTATTTCAAGAGTGGTTTCATATCTTTCGTATCCTGATATTGGAAAAACAAATTTATAGGTTCCAGGCTCAATATTAAAGCTGAAAGTTCCATCTCTTTTTGTTCTGACAGACTGCTCAGTTTCAACAACATAGAACACTTTCCTTGAAATCGGAGACCTTGTCCCCCTTTCAAGCAATATCCCGCTCACCTTCACCTTTTCAACAGGTGCAGCCTCCTCAACCCCCTCAACAGGCGTAGCCTCAACTCCCAAAAAAAATATTACAGATAAAAAGAGAAAAATTATTTTAAAAGCCATATTCCCACCCTCAAAAAACGCAACGCAATATACCAGAACAGGTTTATTTTGTCCAATCCTTAATGAAAAAAAAGAAGTATGTAGATTTATTGTGCCCTGACCCCCTTCAAACCCTTGCTTTCAGCCATTTTTGACTTCTGAAAAGTGCAATGAATATAAGGCTGTTTACCCCCATTGTGGTGGCAATGGTCATCCACACTCCGGTTGATTCAAGCCCAAGATGTATGGCAAGAAACCATGCAAGGGGTATTCTTAAAAAGGTGACTGGCAATGATACGGCAAAAGATGGTTTTGTATATCCCGATCCGGCAAATGCTCCAACTTCAATGACTATCAAAATACTTTGCAGCATCTCTATCGGCATTACAATTCTGAGATAACTGGTTCCCTGGGCTACAAGACCGGGATCACTGTTGAAAATGGAAACTATGTAAGGTGCGGAAATAAATGTTATCAGAGAATAAATTCCACTTACAATTGCCGTATATTTAATTGCTGCAACAGCCCCTGTTTTTGCCCGGTCTTCAAAGCCTGCTCCAAGATTTCTTCCAACAAATGTTGAAAGCCCTGCAGCAACACCTTGAGAAAAGAAGTATGCAAGAGCTTCAACTTTATGCCCCACCCCCATTGCTCCTACAGCATCAGATCCGAAAGCTGCCGTTATTTTTGCAATGAAATAATATATTATGGAGAAAAACATCCCCGATAATGCAACTGGATACCCTACAGATATATATCTTTTGAAAGGTATTTCCTGCCCTACTTCTTTAAAAACTATCCATTTGTTTCTAATGATAACTGAAATAAATATACAACTCCCTATAATATAGCTCATCACAGTTGCTATAGCAGCACCTCTTGTTTCAAGACGGGGAAAAGGACCCACCCCGAACATAAGGATCGGGCTTGCAATGATGTTAAACGAGAAAGTAACTGCATAAACTTTTACCGGAGTCTTTGTGTCGCCCCATGCTATCATTACTGAATGAAGAGAAAAAAGGATAAATCCGATAACTACCGATGACATCATTATTCTCAGGTATTCGATCCCTGCTTTATGGGCAACAGGCTCAAGCCCTATCATTCCGATAAGCGGATTTATCAATGGATAAAGAAAAAAAGTAAGAATTATACCGAGAACAAAAGCAAGCTTAAGAGATCTCCAGGTGTTGCTTCTTGCGGTTTCAATTTTTCCTTCACCAATATTTCTTGAAATACCTGCAACTATCCCCACCGTTACCAAAGCTGAAAGCCCATGCATCGCCCAGACAAGAAAGATCGAGGCACTTACACCTGCAAGATACTCTTTTCCAAGTTTTCCAAGCCAGAACATGTCAACAATATTGTATCCTGCTCTTAAAATATTGAGGATTATGACAGGAAGAGAAAGTATGAGAAGAGACTTTACCGGATCATCTTTAAGCATGTCGGTGGAAAACCTGTTTTTCAAAATCCTTGACATCAAGATGCACACCCTTAAATCAACACTGAAAAGGAGGATAAAAAAAAGTGGTAATATGTCAATTTAAACGATCTTGAAAA
>SLGQ01000127.1 GCA_007136595.1 Candidatus Sumerlaeota bacterium
GCCCCGCTTCTTTTGTCATCTGGGAAATGAAAACCACTTGCAGCAGAAGGTCGCCGAGTTCTTTTTTAAGTTCGTCAACACTTTCTTTGTTGTCAGGATTGAAACTGTCGATCGCCTCAACTGTTTCAAAAGCTTCTTCAATGACATAGGGTCTTAGAGATTTTACACTTTGTTCTCTATCCCACGGACAACCTTCAGGTGATCTGAGAGTTTCCATCACTTCGAGCAGTTTTGAAATGGAACTGTCTTCTTTCATTCAGCACCTTTCACACGGTACATTAGTTTTCTGATGATAATCATCGGGACAGTGCTGATACTTCAAATTGAAACAGGCGAAACAGAAATTGCCGGAGGATTTCAAAATTGTGTCAAAATCCTCAACTTCCATATATTTAAGAGAATCTGCCTCAATAAAGCTGCATATTTCATCCACACTTTTCTTTGATGCTATAAGTTCTTTCCTTGTTGGAGTGTCTATTCCGTAATAGCAGCTTCCTATAACTTTAGGAGATCCTATTCTTACATGGATTTCTTTTGCTTCGGCACTTCTCACCATCCTCACTATTTTTCTTAAAGTTGTCCCTCTTACGATCGAATCGTCAACAAGAACAACTTTTTTTCCAGTAAAAAAATCGGGAAGAGGGTTGAATTTATGTCTGACTCCTTCATCCCGCTGTTTCTGATCCGGCTTTGTAAATGTTCTTCCTACATAGTGGTTCCTCAAAAGTCCCATGTCAAAATTGGCAGGTGAAGCCTGGGCATATCCAAGTGCTACAAAATTGGATGAATCAGGAACAGCCATCACAACAGTATCTTTATCAACTCCGAGATTTTCTTTGTCATATTCAAAAAGTCTTGCCCCGATCTTTTTCCTTACATCGTAAACCAGTTCATTGAATGTGAATCCGTCAGGTCTTGAAAAGTATATAAGTTCAAAGACACAGTGCTGTCTGTTTTGTGCAGATACACTCACCGTTTTTAAAGGTTTTCCTTTTTCAAGGCGGATTATCTCTCCAGGCTCAAGTTCTCTGATAAAGGTTGCTCCCACTATTCCGAATGAACAGCTTTCAGAAGCAAAAACAACTCCGTCAGACATCAACTCCCCACCTTCTTCATAATCAAGATGTCCAAGTACAAAAGGTCTGTAACCATGAGGGTCACGGAAAGCAAACATCTGATCTCTGTATATCAGAAGAGTTGAAAATGCACCTTTAAGCTGGCTCTGAGTTTCAGTTATTGCATTTTCGATGGTCATTTTTTCATGAACAAGGTAGTAAGCCACAAGCCGTCCTATAAGTTCTCCATCATTGTCACTTCTGAAGGTGAAGTTATGTTCATTCTCAAGCCAGGTACGAAGCTCGTAGTAGTTAATAATATCACCGTTACTACATACTGCTATGTGGGGACCTTCAGGCAGTTCGGCGACATGTGGTTGACTGTTCACCTTGTCACTTCTCCCGGCAGTGGGGTAACGGACATGCCCGATGGCAATATTTCCCTGATGATTAAAAAGATTTTCAGGAGTAAGAACATTTTTTACAAGCCCCATACCTTTGTGATAAGAGATGTTGCCCCTGCAATCCCTTACAGCAACTCCGCAACTTTCCTGTCCACGATGCTGAATGGCAAAAAGAGTTTCAGCGACTAAAGTTTCAGCATTTTCTACATTAAAGATACCAGATATTCCGCACACGCCAACCTCCCGGTCAAGAAGTTAAAAGACCGGTAACTTTATATCTAAAAATTTTGAAAATCAAGGCTATATTGAGTGATTTTTTATGATATTCTCAATAGGTTCTTTTTTAACGAGAGTTCTGTATGCCGCCTCAACTGTAAAAAGGTTCATCATCGTCCACCCGTTAAAAGCACCCGACTGATGTTTTTTCCATATTTTTTTCAAAGAAGCTTCTTCAATAAATCCATCTTTTGCGATCAGGCTGTCGGCAACGAACCTTTCCATTAAATTTTTTAAAGGGGATATTTTTCTCAGCCAGTAGTGTTCACCTTCTTTAACAGGTTCAAAAAGCCCCATTGTGATCAAAGGGATTATTTTTCCTGTGTTTTTAAAAAAACCTTCGTGCCGGAATTTTATCCTGTTTTCCCGGCAGGTTGTCTTGTATATCGACAAATTTGAAGTTTTTTTATTCAGTTCTGAATATTTTATTCCGTAAACTGAAGGATATTGATCCATTTCAGGCAGATATTTTTCAAGCATAAGAAACCTTGCTTTGTTATACATTCCTGTTTCCCATGAAGAATTAAAAGCAAAATTTAAAGCATCTATGCTTGCTCCAGGCGAAAAACAGAGCAGGTTGTCGCCGGTAAGAGGTAAAATTGCACCAGTATAGTTTACGGATCGACACAAAATCTGTTGAATTAAACCACCCTCAAAATTGTTTCCCGGTAAAGACCCGTCTCTGTTTTTAATATTTTTTCTGCACTCCGCAATTAACTTTTCGTAGTCTTTGAAAAGTTCAAGATGACACGATGATGAGCCGTAAGTCATATTCAGAATGAAATCAGAAGGAGAGTATTCTATATTCAACTTGAATTTCGGTCTTATTCCCGTAAGTGAGTCCATCAAATATCCGTCAAATCCGATCATTTGTTTTTGAGGCATGTCAAACATCAGATCGAAAAGATAGTTCTGATGGAAGTTGGTAAGTCCGCCTGTTCTTCTCAGCCACTCTTCAATAATTGATCGGTGGTCTATTTCAGATATATCTTTGAGTTTAAGAGGGATTCCAAGTGCTTCGCTTATAATTTTGACAGGTTCTGCATCAATTTTCCGGATGTCAATGTGTCTTAAAAGAGAAGGAGTATTCCCATTTTGCAACAGTGTGCCAAGAATGTGTCTTGAGTCAAAACCTCCGGTAAAAGGAAGCTGTATCTCAAGGTTTTTAAGTAACTTGTGGTTAACTACCGATTTTATGTTCCTGTCAATTATTTCAAAAATTCTGTCCGCCATTTTTTCTTTTGTATCATACTCTTTCTTTTCAGGAATATGGATGTCATAGCTTTTTTCAGGCTTTACAGTATTTTCTTTTAAGGTGAAATGGTGAAAAGGTTTATTCCTTGATATTTCTTTTATGAGTGTGTGGTCACTCAATGTATAGTTATATAAAACAGTTTCAAAAACTGCATTTTTGTTGAGTTCCATATCAAGATTTTTTTCTGCAAAAAAAGAGGGAGTTGGTGCAACTGAAAAAACAGCCCCTTTTTGATAAAAATACCAGGGTTTTGTTGCAAGAATATCTGAAATGAACTCAATGTTGCCGCTACTTTTGTGCAAAATGGCGATATTGAAGTTTCCGTTTCTTTCCACAACGGCTTTGATCCCGCTCTTTGTATATACTTCAAGAGCAAAAGAAGCATCATCCCGGTCTGTTCCGTTATCAAAGAAAATGCCGTCCATGATAAGTTCAATATTTTCATTTTCCGCTTTTGTTATCAAAGTTCCCGATGCGGAAAGCTTTTTGTCATGACAGTATATTCCCGGCAAAGTAAAGTTCATTGCCGCTCCTTTATAAAAAGAGATGAAACAAATTCTTTTTCTCTGTATAAAATAACAAGAAAAGTTAAAAGAGCACAGAAAGTTACACCGAAAACTGTTGTCAGAAATGGAAATTCAGGATGATATTTTGAAAGAAGAAGTTTTATTGCAAAACATGTAAAACCTGTTACGACGAGTATTGGAAGTGAAGAAAAAAACTTAATGGTAAACTTAATTGGAGTCAGTTCCAGAATAGAAGCACCGAAAAATATAAGGATCATGACCATGAAAGGATAAATAATGGTCCATGACCACGCAACCGCAAAAAGACTGATCCTGCTTGCCGCAAAAAAACCAAGAGGCATTCCAATGGACATACAGAGAGAATAAATGAAGTTTTTCTTTGCCTGTCCTGCTGCATTAAGAAGTTGAGGTATTAATGGAGAAATTGACCGTACAATTCCAACTCCGGCGAGAATATAGGCGATCGGCACCGCATCCAGCCATTTTTCATATCCTCCGGCAATGAGTATCCAGTCAATAAAAACAACTATCAGAATGAGAATGCTGCCTGTAAAAAGAAGGGAAAACCTTGAGATGGTAAAAAAGTATTTCCGCAACCGTTCCATTTCGTTTTGAAGTTTTGAAAAAGTAGGATATGCGACTTGGTTAACTACTCCGGCAAAGGTTCTTACAGGATCGGAAACAAGTCTGTATGCAAGAGTGTAAATTCCAAGAGCTTCTGCACCGAAAACTTTCCCGATTATGAGATAGTCGGCATGAGTATAAAAGTTATAGAGCAATCTTGATCCGGTTGCATAAACTCCGAAATAAAACATCGCTTTTATTTGAGAAAATTTGAAAAACAGTGACGGGATAAAAGGTTTTGCCGCAAAACAGCCTAAAAGTTGCATGGAACGGTTTGTGATATCTCCGAATATTATTGACCATGCTCCGAAACCGTTGTAAGCCATAAGTATCATCACAGTTGCTGCGGATGACATTGCGATATTGTCAACGATAGCCAGTTTTTTAAATTCGAGCTCTTTGACAAGAAGATTCCTGGGAACAAGGTTGAGGGCATAAATAACTAAAACTATACCATAAACTCTGATAAGAGATGACAGCTCTTCAACTTCATAAAAATATGAAAGCAGCGGAGCCCCGAAGAAAAGCAGGGGATATAAAAGGAAGCTGATAAAAAGAGAAAGCCAGAAAAGTGCAGATATCTGATCTTTGCTGATATCCTTTTTCTGTACAAGTGCTACACCCAACCCCATTTCATTGATGCTTTCAGTAATTGCAAAAATTGCAAGAACAATGTTTGCAACACCGAACTGCTCTTTACTTATAACCTTGATAACAACCAGGATCGCGGCTGTAAAAAGAAGCTTTGCCCCTGCATTTCCTACCACTGAAAAAGCAAAAGCTTTAGCGACAATATTTTTTAAACCTTTATCCAGAGCCAAAATCCTCCTCAATAACTTGTTGAATAATACAAATTGGAGATATGAAGTCAACGGAGTTTTTTACTTTCTAAAAATTTCAGGTATTATTTACAGACATTTTTTGTTTTTCGTTGAAAAGGAGGATGACAGATGATCAACTTGAAAGTGGCTAAAGTTCTTATGGCTTTTATGGTCGTATTTATGTTTTCAAATGGAGTTCGGGCAGAAGAGGCACAAGAAGGTGTCAAAGAAAATGATGTTCCTAAGCACCACTTTATTTTAATTAAGCCGAAACTTCTTGTAAGTTTTACAGACAACAGGTCTGTCCCGGGTAAAACTGACGGAATGTACTTCAGAACAGATCTTGACCTGCTTGCCAATTACGATTATAAAAAAAATAAGCATGAATTTCTGAATGAACTTGAATGGAAAGAGGGTGTCAGCCTTTCTCCGATGTATGACGGATTTGTAATATCGGCAGACAGGTTCAAATTTGACACCAGATATAACTTTATGTTCAATAAAATAGGTGGTTACTTTGTAAAAGCAGGGTTTGAAACACATTTTCTCCCCGGATACGACTACCAGACAGAAGAGGTGACATACCTCATTGACGGAGACAGAAGGGTAACTGCCAATAAGTATAAACTTACCTCACCGGGATATCCTTTTTATCTCCATCAGGCTACAGGTCTTCTTTACAGACCTGTAGAAAAAGAGACACAGAGTCTGGAGTTTACCGGCGGTGTGGCAGCCAGACAGGTTTTTGTGAAAGATTCTCTGAAAATAGTTGAAGATGATTCAACACCCGAAAGAGATTTAAAAACAATGACCGATATTTACGAGGTGGGTGGTGAAGCTACAGTGAGATTCAAAGGCAGTATGGAAGATAAAAAAATAGAGTATGATGCAAGATTGAAAGCTTTCATGCCGTTTTACACAAAAGACAGGGAAGAAAACGGTCTTTCGTGGGGCGATGTCTTCCAACTGGAAGGGAGTCTTAAAATTGATTTTAACATCAATAAATATGTTGCATTCAACTATGAATTTAATCTTAAAAGAGACTTTGCCATTGTGAGAGACTGGCAAATAACGAATTCTTTAAACCTCGCAATTTTCTATGAATTTGAAAGAAGAATGTAAGAAGTGACCGCTCTTTTCTTTTAAGGTCAAGGAAAAATTTTCACCTAATATTAATTTGACAAACA
>SLGQ01000280.1 GCA_007136595.1 Candidatus Sumerlaeota bacterium
GTTTACAGAAGAAAGTATTCTTGCTGCTTTGGCAAGATGGCTGACAGGTGCATCGTTTGAAAATAATGAAAAAGAGGTTAATGAAGGAAAAAAAGAAGATGCCCATTTTGATATAGATTTTTTTATGCAAACTATAGGGAATGACAAAAAACTTTATGATGATCTTATCAGTTTTGTAAAAGATGACTTTCCTCAAAAAATCATTCTTATGAAAGAACTTTCTGAAAAAAATGATATTGAATCGCTTAAAAATATTCTTCACTCTATGAAAGGGGCGGCTCTCAGCATGAAGTTCAACCGTCTGGGAGAATTGTTGAAAAAAGGGGAAGATAATGTTGAAAAAGGTGTTTCTGTTGAAAATACGATGAAAGATATAGAAAAAGAACTTACAGTAATTATCGGTATTTTAGAAAAAGAAAAAATTGATATATGAAAAATTCTTTGTTGAGTCCGGCTTGTCCTTTATGCGGCTCAGGATCAAAATTTTATTTTAATACCGGGAAAAGTTATCACAGGTGCAAAAACTGTTTAAGTATTTTCTTAGATAAAAAAAATTTTGTGTCAAAGGAAGAAGAGAAAAAAAGATATCTTGAACATAATAACGATGTTTCCGATCCCGGTTACAGAGCTTTTGTAAGTCCGGTAACTTCAAGGATTTTAAAGAATTTTAACCGGCACCATACAGGACTTGATTTCGGGTGCGGCACAGGACCTGTGATTTCTGAAATATTAAGAGAAAACGGGTATATGATTGAAACTTATGACCCTATGTTCTGCAATAGACCGGAACTTTTAAGAAAAAAGTATGATTATATAGTTTGTTGCGAAGTTGTGGAACATTTCCATGATCCTTATAAAGAATTCGGTTTATTAAGGAGTCTTCTTAAAAAAGGGGGGGCAATTTACATTATGACCGACTTTTTTGATGATGGAACAGAGGAAGACTTCAAAAAATGGTACTATAAAGACGATCAGACCCATGTTTTTTTCTATCATGAAAAGGCTTTCATCTGGATAGAAGAAGTTTTCGGTTTTTATCAAGCTGAAAGGTTTGGAAGAGTTGTCGTTCTTGGTGGATAAATATTTATAACTCTTTTAAATTAATGCTTGATTTTTTAATTAAATCTGCTAGAATCTTAGTTGTGTCTGTGTGAGTTAAAAATTTTGATGCGAGGGGATAAAATGTCGATAGTTAAAAAAATCATTCCAATTCTGTTTTTAATGGTTTTTATATCGGGGTGCGGTGACACCAAAGGAGACATTGTTTTAAGTCAAAATTGCCAGTCAAATGAAGATTGTCCTTTAGGTTACTTCTGTAACACTTCTACAGGAAGGTGTGCAAGAGATGGCAGCGGGGAAGAAGATGACGGTACAGGCGGTTTGCCGGGTGGAGATGATGGAGGTTTGCCGGGAGAGACTGACGACTCGGATGGCGGCGGAGAACCTAAAGGTGAAAACACTTGTAAATGTTTCGGTCACACCTATATACTGCCGGCAAAATATGCAGATAACCCTGAGTGGTGTATGGAAGATGCGGACGGAGACGGAATCCCCAACTGCATAGAAGCTCCCAATGGTGTTCTGGTTGACACGGATGAAGACGGGATTCCCGACTACCGTGATCCGGATAGTGACGGAGACGGTATTCCTGATTGGTATGAGTGCCCTGAACTTTTAGGCGAAAAAGATGAGAAAGGGAATTTTACACACATACCTTACTGCCGTGATACTGATGGTGACGGAACTCCCGATTACAGAGATTCCGATAGTGACAGTGACGGAATACCTGACTGGTATGAGTGTCCTGAGTTTCATGAAGAAACCGGTTGCAGAGACAGTGATGGAGATGGAATTCCTGATTACCTTGATAGTGACAGTGACGGTGACGGGATACCTGACTGGTATGAATGCCCGTTTTTTGACGAAGAAAAAGGTTGCCGTGATACAGATGGAGACGGGATTCCCGATTATCTTGATCTTGACAGTGATGGTGACGGAATTCCCGATTCCGAAGAATGTCCTCAGTTTCCCGATCCGGATACTGGTTTATGCAGAGATACTGACGGGGATGGTGTTCCCGATTATCTTGATCTTGACAGCGATGGAGACGGTTTGAGTGATGAAAAAGAACTTGAGCTGGGTACAGACCCGTACAATTCTGATACAGACGGAGACGGTTACGATGATTTCATTGAATATACTTTAGGAACTGATCCGCTTGATTCGGAGTGTTATCCTCCTGAAGATCTTTTTTATCTCATTTTACCTTATGAAGATGATCCTCAGATACAGCAACTTGATTTTTCAACTGATATTAAGAAGGTTGATATACTTTTACTGGTCGATCTTTCCGGTTCAATGAGCGGAGAGCACAGCAATCTGAAAAAAGGGATCAACAATGTGATAATCAAGGGTGTGCAGGAAAAAATCCCCGATTCAGCGTTCGGTCTGGTAAATTTCGGTACTCTTGGAAATTCAGTATATTCAGTTGAACAGAGAATGACTACTGATGCCAACGCTGTCCAGAGTGCCGTTAATAAAATATCTACGGTCGGAGGTTATATTGAGTATCATGCTCTTGCCCTTGATCAGCCGGCAACGGGAGCGGGCACATATCAGAAAGCGGGAAGTTATACAGTAAATATTCCTGCTGTTACAAACTGTCCCGCAGGTACTTACGGTGGAGTGTGTTTCAGGGAGGAAAGCCTTCCCATTTTCATTATGATGACTGACGAAAAGTTTGATATGCATGGTTTAAGCTGGAGCTCAGGATCTGAAACTAAACGGTCTGATGCCATAAATTCCATGAATGCGATAAGAGCTAAGTTCATAGGGATCAATTCCTCAACTAACAGCACAGGGGGCAATAATCCCCACAATGATTTTGTTGCAATTTCAAATGGAACGAACTCAAAAGATATTAACGGTAATCACTTTAATTATAAGATCAAATCTGACGGATCAGGAATGTCTGAAGATATTGTTAAAGCTGTCGAAGAACTTACTATGAATATACAGATCGCAGTTTCAACAGGTAAAAAACATATTCCCAATATTCACGGGGTGGTCGATACAACGCAGTTTATCAAATCAATAGTTCCTGTTGCTGTCAATCCGGTTGGCGGTGCTTCAATTGACGGTCTTGAATTTAAAAATGTAAAGCCGGGAGCTACCGTAACTTTTGATGTTACATTTCAAAATGATTTCTATGATAACCCTGACAGGGAGGCAAAACTGTTTCAGGCGGAGATAGAAGTTTATGGTGACGGCTCTTTTCTTGATGAAAGAGATGTATATATAATTGTTCCCGGAAAAAAAGATGACAGTAATATCGGCTGGTAATCTATATTAAAAATATTATTGAAAACTTCTGAACAATATGGTATTTATTGTGCCAGTTCAGTTTTTTGTAAAATTGGGGGGTTGAAGATGAAAAAGTTTTGTGCTGTTTTGGTTGTTCTTTTAATTTTTGTTGCCTGTAGCGATTCTAAAAAGGATGACTTGATCGAAAGAGAGGTCATTTCAAGGGCAAGTGCCGTTATTTCTGCCGAAGAGGGTGGGGTTATCGTATCTGAAGATGGTGAAGCGGAAATAAGTATCCCTGCGGGGGCACTTTCTGAAGATCTGGAAATAACGATGACTGTTTATAAAAAGAAAGGTTTTCCCAGAGAAGCTGACCTTGTATCAAAAGTTGTTGAATTTGGTCCTGCAGGGACAGTTTTTTCAGAAAATGTTACAGTAAAAATAAAAGCGGACACCGAGTTGACATCTGTTCCTCAAGGCAAAATGGTAACGGCAGGACTTTTAAAAGGTGAAGACTGGAATTTTGATGCTTCAGGAGATCCCATCATGAGTGGTGACCCTATCATGAGTGGCGATCCTATTATGAGTGGCGACCCAATTATGAGCGGTGACCCGATAATGAGCGGTGACCCGATAATGATGGAAATGGGGCATTTTTCAACGGTTGTTTTTCTTGTTGCCGATATAGAAAAAGATGAAGACGATGACAGAGATGTTTCAGATGAAGACCATGTTGTTGATCCGGATGAAGATGACATTGGGGTTCCTGATGAAAATGATATTGTTGATCCCGATGAAGACATGACAGATGATGATGTTGATCCATGTGACCCCAACCCCTGCATAGATATGCCTGGTGCCACAGGAGTTTGTTCTTCATGGGAAGAAGAGCCGGGTTATCAATGTCAGTGTGATGAAAACTATAGTTGGGATGGTTCCGGTTGTGCTCCGGCAACAAGAACTTTCACATGTGATCCGAAACCTGAACATGGAACTGACTGGAATACAGTTGACAGCTATGAACAAACATGGAACGGTTCCGAGTGGGTGCCTGCCGACAGTGAAACAGAATATAATACCGAAGAAGATACTGAGTCGTGCAGATACAAATGTGCAACCGATTATGAAAGGGCGGAAAACGGTTGTGTAAAAGCCGGTCTCTGGTCAGAGCCGGGAGAAGCAGGTTTATACTGGTGGGAAGCAAGCGAGCATTGCGGCTGGATGGAACCCGAGGGAGAATGGGCACTTCCTACGATCAATGAATTAAGAACTCTTATTGTCGGCTGTCCCGGAACTGTGACAGGCGGTGCCTGCAATATTACAGACAATGATGTGGGCAAAGATGACTGGAACGCTGAAGATTGTTCAGGTTGCTCACAGGAGAGCGACGGCAGATACTCCATATTTGGAGACAGTGAAACTTTCTGGACAGATGAAGAGTTGCCTTATGTTCAATCAGAAGACCCGATGTGGATTGGTGACAGAGCATGGACAATAGATTTTTCTTCCGGGACAATAATCCCCTATGATTTTTATGATTACATAAATGTCCGCTGTATAAAAAGAGCTTTTGGAACCACAAGGACCGTTAATTGTCACCCGTTGCCTGAAAATGGTGAATGGCTTGAGGGTGACGGGAAAGTTACTCAGGAATGGAATTTGATTCACGGTGAATATGCTGGCTGGTATCCTGACAGATATATCCGCTACACCGAGCAGGTGCTTCCAGATGAAACTTGTCAGTTCAAGTGCAAAGAAGGTTACTTTTATGACTGGGAAATGTACGAATGTCTTCTCAACGAATAAGTAGCCTGGAGTTATGTTAATTAATTGAACTTGTCCTGAAACAATGGTGCCGGGAACAGGACTCGAACCTGCACAGCCTTGCAGCCACTAGAACCTGAATCTAGCGTGTCTACCAATTTCACCATCCCGGCACTCAAAGAACGGTGCTATTATACATAAGATTGGTTTTAGTCAAGAAATTTTCATCAAACTTGCGTAGTGACTGAGGTTTTATATAATATAGTGATTTGATCATTCCGGGGGAGTCAATGATAGGGCAGGTTTTAGCACTCATGTTCTTATTAACTTCAATTGACAGCGATGCCATTCTTGAAAAAGCTCATGATGACGGGTTTTTTTACCGGGCTGTTTCATTTGTCAGAGTTGATGATTGTGAGGGAAAAAATTTTTGTTATGAGGATGGCGGGAACAAATATCTCGTTAAGAGGAAAGATACGGTTCAAATTTCAGCCGAAATAAAGGGTGATAAACTTGAGATAGATATTGTCCCTGATAACACTTATATTTCTTATTATCTTTACATTGAGCATAAAGCGGGCGTTCACAGGATCACGATGAAAAGCAGGAAACTGGTCATAGATAAAGGTGTTTCAAGTATAATCAGGTTGCAGGTGGTGGGAACTTCTACCAAAGGTCCTGTTCCGATATTTACAAGAACATTCAGAAAGAGGGAAACTCCTGTTACTTTTTCAGATGATTTTGACAAGTCCCTTAAAAAACTGAGACAAAGATACTCTCTGCCGTTTTTGAAAAATGATCCTGAGCTTAGCGAACCTGCAAAGAAGGTGCTTGAAAGAATAGGCAAAAGCGGACTTGTCCACTACTCTTCACAGTCAGGCGGATTAATTCACACCGGTATCAGAAAAAATATTGTCGGAGAGAACCTTTTTCATGCTAAAACAATTGAAAGGGGTTGGGATATGATGGTCAAAAGTCCCTCCCACCTTTTTAATTTGATCAGTCCTTCCTACAGGTCTTACTATGTTGCCA
>SLGQ01000228.1 GCA_007136595.1 Candidatus Sumerlaeota bacterium
AAGGATCTTTTACTGATGAGGAAAGTAAATATATAAAAGGTATAAGGTTCGGATTTGTTCTGGTTTCTGACAGCGAACTCAGGCTAAGAGCAGAACAGGACACATCTTTTAATGTTAAATACTGTCCTTTTGAAGATGAAAACTGCTATGAACACACAGACAGGAACAGAGTTGCCTATATGTTCAGAAGAACAGTTCACATTAGAAATTATGATTATCTGGAGTCGAGGAACTGACCATGATAAAACTGAAAAATAACACAGATAAAACAAGAGGGATCGCCCTGTTTGTCAGCATACTTCTTTCAATGGGACTTTCTGTAATTTCTCTTTCGGCAATGGTCAGGCTTTCTTCAGTTTCCCGTACTACCGGAATGAATATGAGGGAAAAACAGCTTTTGATGTATGCAGAATCCGCAGTCAACATTGCTTCCGCAGAAGTTCAGGCTATGGCACTGGCAGATCCGGAACCGATAGGGAATAATACAGTTTACAGAATATCGGGAACAGCAGGAGATTTTTCATACAAATTTTACCCCAGAGATGTAACGGTTTCTCCCCCTACATTTTATGACAGAACACTTTTTGCATATAGAGCCGTGGCAAGAAGATTTGCCGGAGAAGGGAACCATCCTCCCGGATTTAAATCACCTCTTGATGCCGGTGGACAGTGTTTTGACATAACAGTTGATGTGAGGGAAGTGATATATATAGATGATGCCAACTACAATGTTAATGCCGACAGCAGTTTTGCGACGGCAAGTGGAAGATATTATCTCGGAAACACTAAAACAGTGGGTGTAATAAGCTGTTTTAGAACCGCTTTATAGTTTTGGAGGAAGAGATGATGGATATAAAGAGAATAAACAGATACAGGAGCGGCACAATGAAAGACATTTTTTTCTCCGCTATAAAAAAAATGACAGTTTTCGGGATACTGCTGTTATTTGCATTTCTTTTCAATTCTTACCGGATATCGGCATCTGAAACATTGAAAGATGATGTCGCCGCAATGATAACCGATGCAAAAAAAGTGCCCCACATAACATATATCATTGATACTTCTGAAAGTATGAATGTTTTTGCGTACAGTGACTATCTTAACACCTGTGAAGATGCTCTGAGAAACATCGATCACGGTATCAACCTTTGCTGGAGTTCTTATCAGCAATGCCGTAATACAGAAGCAAATGCCATGTGCGGAGTCAATCTCGGTTGTGCTTCAATTGCTGTAAATTGCAATGAACTTGAATCGACAAGAAGCGATATCCGTACTTTTTGTGATGTAGGCTATGGCGGAGTAAACAGTATAGGTTACCACTATGCCGAGCCCCCTAAAACAACTTTGCCCGGTAATGTTGATCACTTGAAATACAAATATGTAGGACCCTGGAATCCGGAAATCATGTACACCCATGATCTCTGTTTTTATAACTGGACAAGTGATACAGGGGGGGATGTCCTGAACGAGCCTCCGACAACCTCTGATCACTGGACAAATCCTTCCGGTGACCCCGCAGGATTCGGGCTTGCAACTGACAGAAGAGACTGGGACTGTCAATCTGATGGAACCGGTGATATTTCTCCCACAGGTGAAGTTACGGGTCTCTGGTTAAACTGGAAATATACCACAGCTCTTGATGCCATAAAGATCATCATGGCAAACAGACACCGGTTTTCATATCCTCCCCGCACAAGAGGTGAGAGAAACTGTGTGAGAACCAAGTACTTTCCATCCAGATACGATTTTTTTCTTGATGAAAATGATCCGCCGAACCCCTCTATACATAATGTCTGCTATGTTAACAACATTGATTTTAATGCTCTTTCAGATGGAGATAAAGACCTTTTCAAAGATTATGTAAGAACAAGGTGGGTAAATGAAAAATGTAATGCCGAAGATGCAACCTGCCTAGCTCTTTCATGTCCCACCGAGTTTCACCAATTAGGAGATGTGGGTTCTCCGGCTATGGAAGACGCCGATGGTAACTGCAAAGTTTGCAGAGAGGTCGTAAAACACGGAGCTTCTTTCATTGAAATTGCTGTTCCATGTGAAGAAGATGTTGAAACATCAAGCTTTTCAGGAATGGGTCCATATACAGGAGAAGGAGAAACTTATGTTGACTATTCATGCTGTCTGAGTTTTTACTGCGAAGATCCTAAATGCAGAGATGACGATGAATCATGTTTCAGTGATCTGGGAACTTGTAATCTCGGTTACTATAGCTCTTTTGACCAGGATCAGAATCACTGCTGTGCTCCTCTTGTATGTGTTGAAGAAGGTGATATTGCAGGCGGTTGTCCTACCGGAGAAAAATATATTCCCGGTCCCGGCAATACATCGTCAGATGCTTTTGAAATACAAATAGGCATGGGGGCACTTTCAGGTGACCTCAAGTATGGAGAAGCATCTGCCTATAATATAAGGATAACCAAATTTGATCTGACCAATGAAGATGTTATCGAAAAAGTAAGGCTTAGACTTTTTTGGGGATGTAACACCCCCGGACTTCCCGGCAATGAATTCTTTTCTGCCACCTATGATGAAGCCTCCTGGCCCTTTGTTCCTCAGGATATAGCAGGAGCAGCTTTGTCAGGTTGCGAAAAAGAGGGGTATAAACTCGGTGGAATTGTTGAGCTTTTTCATAAAGGCGGGAGCAGTTACGGCAGAGGTAGCGTTTCTGTTGAAATAACTGCCACAAGCAGGTTTACACTGCTTGATAAAGGTTTTATAGACATACTTGAGAGAAATACTGCACTTTTTGAAGAAGAAAGGGATGAAATTACAGGGGATGGTATTGAACTCGTTAACGAATATGAGTGCAAGACAACCATGTACCACAGACAGTCTTATGTCCAAAACGGTGGAACAGGCAACTGTAACTGGACAAATCTTAGAAAACCTGATGGAACACCCTATGAACGGTGTGTTTATCCTTCGCACAGAGTTATTGCCGCAACACAGTGGGGTACTCCAACCAGAAGTTCATGTTCATGGCTTTGCCGTGATCAGGCAGTATATGATGATGTGTGGAAGTGCAGAGATTTCTTTTCCCAGATGGACAACATTCAGAGAAATGGACCTGATGCGTGTGCGGAAGCCTGTTTCAATAAATCAAATTCTCTTTTCAGTTGCTGTAACTGCATAAATACCTACCAGAACCTTTACAACTATCTCGATCTTGAGCCAGCTGAAAGAGTTGACATTGAAAACGGTGGAACTATACATAACCTTAAATGTTCCAGCAGTGGATTTGTTGAAGGAATAACAAGTGACGGAGGAAGAGTTTTCATTCAGGGTTTTATGGCTGAAATTGTTAAGGGTCACATACAGGAAGTTGGAGACCAGGCATTTAAACTTTTTGTTGATCCGGCACCGTTTACAATTTTAGACCCGGACGGCAATCCAGTGTCAGCCAGTTCTCCTTATCCGGATAATGGCGGATGGTACAGTGACAGGGCTTTAATTGATCCTGGACATGCATTTCTTGAAAAATCATCACTGTCATTTTTTAAGACAGGTGACAGCGGAACAAGAGATGTTGCCTGCATTTATGATATTATGAACAACTTTCAGGGAACCGATTGTGACGACTGTATAACTGGCGGATGTTGTGAAGTAGATATCGACAGCAGTCAGGATTATTGCGAATTTCCGACATTCTGGATGATGATCCCCAATACTGAAGGGGGAGAGCTGATAGTTGATCCCAATGATTCAAGTAAACATTTAGGTAATATCAGGCTTAACAATCCTGATGACAGGGAAAGATACAGGAACCTTGTTTCAAGGTTGAAGGCGAGAGGTGGTTCCACTTTGGGTGAAACACTTTATGATGTTTGGAGATATCTTGGAGGAATGAGAGCTTTCCATGATAGAAATTTCAGAGGCAATGTTTCAGATCCGGCTGATGAAACTCACTATCCTTCACCTTATCAGGATACAGACCCCACTTGTTTTTTAAATGAAGTTATCATAATATCTGGAGGTCAACCTCAGTTTGATGATAACCACGCCGTTTACGGTGCGGCATCAACTCAGGGAAATCCGGCGACATTCCCGTTTGTGGTTCCCGATCCCTCAGATATTGCCACTGCAGCTAAACCATATACCGAAAGGAACTGGTTCTTAACTTCTCTGGAACAGGTTGGAAGTTTTGTTACATCTGCCGACTTTTTCTTCAGAGATACAAGCGTCATTCATAAAGAGTGTCAAGTTAACTATGCCAATAATCTTTACGGATATGATGTCAACGACTCAGGCGACTGTGCTTTTGCCAATGACATTACAGGCATGAATGTGATAGATAAAATTCATACCGTTGCCATAGGAGAGTGGGCTCTGGCTCCTCTTTATGTCAACCCCGATCATAACTATCTTGAAACATCGGTCATTAAAAATGTTGCCATCAACAACGATGGAAACTATTTCGGGTTGACTGTCGACCCCAAAGATCCTCACGGTGATTCTGTAAAAACATTTCATGATCTGACAGAGATGTTTGAACAGCTTGCATTGACAGGAACAGATTTTGATAAGTCTGTAGGAAGACCTCACTGGAGATCAGGTGCTGTCCAGCCATTTGGACCGCACCAGACTGTAAGAGGTCCGACAGTTTATTTTCCTGCCGCATTCCCGGTTGACAACCAGACAAGCAGATTCTGGTTCGGCAATCTCAAGAAGTATTACCTTGACGGATCAGGCGGTTGTCCTTCTCTTGATGATGAAGATGAAAATGTTGACCACGGTATCTGGGAATCAAAAGGGGGGATATCGCCTGAAGACTGTTTCGCTCCCACAGATACAGGGACAGACATAAGCGAGGTCTTATCAAGCGGTTACGGAGAGGAACAGGTGAGAAAACTTAATGCCGGTGGTGCTGCAAGAGTTCTTGCTCAAAGACTTGCCGGTGTAAGTTGCGGAGATATTCCATGTTATGAAAACGCTACAGGAACTGTCAGACAGATATATTACGACAACGATTTTTCTTTTAACGGAACAGGTTCCTTAAGACTTCTCAGGAACATTACAGCTGCCGACCGTGCAATTATAGCCTCAGATTCACATACACCGGGACTTACAGAAACCGGTGTGAATCAGGTTTTTGATTATATTTACGGATTTGATGCGTTCCACTCCGATATTCCATCGCGGAGAAATGTAAGGTGGAATAATGGAACGGCAATAATTGAAGTTGATGATCCTTTTGATATCAGGTTTGACGATGAACTTGTTGCCCAGGAAAGGATAAACATCAGACCGTTGCTTCTTGGAGCAATAGTTCACTCAAATCCTGTTGCTGTGCACTATGAAACATCTGAAACTACAAGGATATTTGTCGGAGCGAATGATGGAATGCTCCACTCGTTCGATCAGGATGGAAATGAAGCCTGGGCTTATGTTCCCACCCCTGTTCTTCCTAAACTCGGAGCAATTGCAAATGACGATGCAGGTATAATTTTCAACTCAACCGTCGATGGACCGATCACCCTTTTCCACATTGATAACAGTGGTGACGGGATGATAGTTGACGGAGAAAAAGCGTTTCTCATATTCGGGTATAGAAGGGGAGCTCACTACTATACGGTACTGGATATCTCTGAACTTGATAATCCCAGATTTGTCCAGCACATACCTGTTCAGGGACAAAGTTGGGGCAAACCGCTCATTTTCAGAAAACACGGAAATCACTATCTTGCTCTCGGTGGCGGATACGATCCCGCTTTTGATGTTGACAGACCGAACAGAAACATAAATGATGTTTTAGGTAACGAAATTACCATATATGAGTTCGATCCTGCGGCAGGAAAATTTAATACAGGTACACCGTTGCTCAAATTTGACAAAGATACCACCGGAAGCAACATAAGGGACGATGACAACAACTGGTTCTGGGTACCCATTGCGGCAGATCCGATCGCTATAAACACGACAGACCTGCTTTATAAGGACACAGAATTTGTTTATTTTATTGATATAACCGGCACGGTTTTCAGACTTGATGTAAGAAGTGCCGATCCTTCCGACT
>SLGQ01000168.1 GCA_007136595.1 Candidatus Sumerlaeota bacterium
ATTCTGATCTTTTCCCGATTCAAGAAGACCGTCTGTTATCATTATTATACGATCACCTTTCTGCACTTTTCTGGTGTTTGAGATAAACTCAGCCCTGTCAAAAATACCGATAACATCACTTGAACTTTGAAGAAGTTCAGGTTCCCCGTCAACAGGCAGATAAACTGCCGGAGGATGTCCTGATCCGACCCAAACTATCCTGTCGTTTGAACGGTCAACGGTCATATAAAAAGCTGTCATATATTTTTCATCTTCCATGATCTGAACAAGAACTTTATTCATCATCATCAAAGTTTCTTCTATTGTATAGATCGGAAGTGAATTTTGTTTTATAAGAGCTTTTACTGCAGGTATCATATAGCTGGCTGCAATATCATGCCCGCTCAGGTCTGCAACAAAATAGACATGTCTTTCGCCGGAACTGTGTATGACATCATAAAAATCTCCTCCGGCTTCAAGAACCTCTTTGTGAAACACTGAAAATTTTGCTTCAGGAATATCTTCCGGCTTAACAAGCATGGAATCCATTACAACTTCGATCTGCTTCAGCTTTTCAGCTTGACTTGATATTATTGCATTTGTCTGTATTGCGTTACGCAAATGGACATTTACTCTGGCTCTTACTTCAGAGGGATTGAAAGGCTTAACTATGTAGTCAACCGCCCCGAGATCGAATGCTTTTATTTTACTGACAGTATCATCATTCCCTGTCAGGAATATGACTGGAACATTTGATAAATTCGATCTGATCTGCTCCATAACCTCAAAGCCGTTCATTTCCGGCATGATTATATCAAGGAGGATCAATTGGGGAGCGCTTTCAGAAATCTTGCTCAGAGCTTCTTTTCCATCCTGTGCAAGAACAACAGAGTAGCCCTGAACAGCAAGTATTTTTTCAAGATGTTTCCGACACTGCAAAGAATCGTCAACAACAAGAATGTTTATGTTTCTTTCCATTTTTCACCAAATCACAAAAATTCATTAAGAGCGGAAACTACTGCATACATTATATTATCGCTTTGCGGCAGAGATTCAATGTTTTTTTTATTTATACCGCCAATAAAAACTACAGAATGACGGGAGAGCAAAACTGCTTTTTCAACAATGTTACCTACTACCGGACTGTGGTCTTTTTTTGTTGAAGTTTTAAATACAGGTCCGAAACCTATATATTCCAGGTCAAGAAGAGAGGCTTTTTCAACTTGCTCCGTATTGTGGGTGGAAAGACCGATTTTAAGTAATGGATAGCGAGCTTTTATTTTTTCAAAGGAATCATCTTCCTGTCCAATATGAACACCGTCGGCACAACTCTTTACCGCAGCTTCAACAGAGTCATTTATGAATATCTTTGTCTTGACACCCAGATCGTTCCTGATCTTTATTATCTTATCTGCCGTTTTAACAATATCTTCTGTGCTGCTTTTTTTCATTCGCAATTGCAGATATTCCGGGCAAAGAGTTGTTAAAACTTTTGCTATGAATTGAATGTCCAGCTCGTCAGAACTTTCAAGATTTATTATGGGATATATTCTGTGCATCATTTTATTTTGAATTTTTTTATTTTCTGGCTCAAAGTGTTCCTGTGAACATTCAAAAGCTTGGAAGTTTTGGTTATTGAACCGCCACACTGCTTTAAAGCCGATTTAATAAAAGCCCTTTCTATTGAGTCAATAAAAAGGTGATAAAATTTCCCGGGATTTACATTTTCACCCAGTTCATCATAAAAACTTTCAACTTTCATCGATACAATTTCAGTAGCACTGTAATTTGAAAGGATTTTCTTCATGTTTGCATAAGGAAGAAGTTTATATCCTTCTTTTGAAGTAACCACTCTCTTGAGCTCGGAAATATTATAGGGCCACCAGTAATCTATCAAAAGTTTCATTGACTTTGGAGTGTTCCACCTTTCTTCATCGACACCTGCCCTTTGTACAAAAAACTCTGTAAGCTCAACTATATCGGCTTCCCGTTCCCTTAAAGGTTCAAGCCATATAGAGTCTTTTACAATAATTGAACCTGCTTCAAAAAGTTCTTCGCTTTCTACCAGATAAATGGAACTGCTGTCTTTAAAGTCTGCAAGACTTTTAATTTTTATTATTTCCGGTTTATCCTGATTTGAACTGAAAACTTTTTTTCTTATCTCTTTTGCCAAAAACTCTTTTCCCGTTCCCGGCTCACCGCCTATGAGGTAACTTCTTCCCGGCAAAACTTTTTGGAGGAATCTTCTCATTCTTCTTGCTGTATCACTTTGCCCGATGATTCTTTTCATATTTTTATTCCAAAAAAAGTTTCTATCTCATTAACTGTTTCTTCCATTTTCTTATCCGGTTTAAAAACACCGTTCCTGAACTCTGAGCTCCCTTTTCTTCCAGTAGAATACCATGAGGCATGTCTCCTCATCATTGTGTGCCCCCATTTTAAGTTTTCAGCTTTCAAATAACATCTGAAATGTTTTTCCATAAATCTTTTTTCTTCTTCAACGGACATTTCTTTGCCCTTAAGCTGATCAAATATCCAGGGCTTACCGAGAACTCCCCTGCCTATCATTATACCTTGAATACCGTTATCTTCAAATTGTTTAAGATCATTTATGTTTTTTATGTCTCCTGAATGTACGACAGGTATATCAAGTATTCCGGCAAGCTCGAAAGATACTTTAAAATCTGAGATCCCCATGAAAAGTTCCGTTCTTAATCTGGGGTGGACAACAAGTATATCCGCTCCGTTTTCCTGTACGGCAAGTGCACACTTTATGTAGTTTGGTTCTCTGAACCCTTTCCTTATTTTAACCGACAAAGGAAGATCGGTCACCGATCTTACAGCTTTTACAATACTGCCCAGTTTTTCCGGGTGATCCATAAGAGCGGATCCGGCACCCTGCCCCACTACCTTTCTTACCGGACATCCGGCATTAATATCAATTCCTGCCGGTGTTTCTTTTTCAAGGACAATGGAAACTGCATCTTTCATGATCTGGGGATCACTGCCGAAAAACTGGATAAAAGTCTTTCTCTCATCCTTGTCAACAGATGCTATGTCACGGGTTCTTCTGTTTTTCAAAGTGATCGCTTTTGCTGAAACCATCTCACTGTAACAACAATCCGCACCACCTTCATAACAGAGCTGTCTGAATTCTTTTGATGTTATTTCCGCTAAAGGGGCAAGTATCAATTCCATTTGATATTTCCAAACACTTTAAAAGAGCTTTCAATGATACTTTTTTACTGTGTGGAAGTCAAAAAATGATAAATTTTTGTCGCAACTATTTCAGCACACCATCTTTTGAAGGCTTTTTTAAAAGATAATCGGGATCATAGCTGAACATACTTCTGAAAATAGACCTTTTAGCCCCTTTGCGGTGACGACAGATATCTTTGATCAAAGATTTTATATAGTCCCTTTCAGTATTCCCTTCAAAAGGGCATCCTGAAGAAAAATGTCTGATCGAACTGTCAGCCACCTCTTTTTTGACCTGATATTCATGAATATAGACCATCGGTCTGATAAGTTTGTATTCACCTTTAAAAAAAACGGTGTTGGGAGCTATGGTCCCGATCTGACTTGAAAAAATGATGTTCATCAAAAGAGTTTCTATCAGATCGTCCCGGTGATGAGCGTATGCTATCGCATTTGCGCCTATCTTGCCCGCAAATTTAAACATTTCTATTCTTCTGTTCCGTGAGCAGGTATAACACGGCTTAACTTTGGTCTCTTTTTCTATCGTCTTTCTTATATTTGACTCAACCACATAAAAAGGTATTTTTAAATCCGAACAAAAACCTTCAAGGTAAGAAACAATTTCATCATCGTTGTCAAAACCCTGCTTGATAAAACATGAACTTAATTTAAAATCTGATTTTAAATCAACCTTTTTTCTTGCAAGAAGTTTAAGCATCACAGTTGAATCCTTTCCGCCTGAAAGTCCAGCCAATATGTGATCTCCATCCTGTATCATGTCATAATCAATAATAGCCGTTTCCAGTCTTTTATGCATATTCAGATAGTTTTTAGTTTCAGATACCCTTTCAGTCATTCGTAACTCTCCACAAAGGACGGAAATGTCTTATATTAAAAAAACCGGGCGTGTTCATAAGAACATTTGAAGGAAATGTTCCCGACACACAGAAATCATCCTCAAACTCATACATTTCATCAATTACTCTGAAAAGTGAAACCGGCATTGCAACCTTAAACTCTCTATCTGTTCTGAACTGTCTTGAAGGAAGAAACTCTAAACCCCTTGAATAAGAATAGTTTAAAGGGCTTAAAGAAAGCAATCTGTTACCCTTATGTAAACTTTCATCATTCATTATTTCGGTGATCTGGTGCCATGAGAGCTTGAGATACACACTTCGTTCATACAATGAAAAAAGAGAGTGAATAAGGTTGTTGGCTAAAATTTCTCCGGAAGAAAGATCGACCACTTTATTAACTGAATAGGAAATTGTAAAATCAACATCTCTGCCGCAATCGGAAACAGACTCTTTAAGTGCCGCAGAATAAATTCTGTCAAGAATGCACTCTTCTTTTCCGGGAGCATTGCACTTCAGAGGAAAGTTAACTGTGATACCGTCTTCCATAATGGCGTTATATTTATCATTATAAACAGCGACTATTTCTTCCATTTTACTGTCAGGAGGAAATTGTGCCGGATCAAATGTTTTCACTGAATCCAAAATAGTTGCAACTGAACTTCCCGATTCCCCTTTAATTAGAGAGTAGTTCAGAACTTTAATTACAGGTTCCCCCGATGTTCCGGAAGAAACCAGGCTTTGTCTTAAACTTTTGCTTTCATCAAAATTAACGCCGTCAGTAACAAAAACATCTATCGGACTGAAACTGTTGTGAAAATAAACCATCATATCTGAAAAATCATCGTCATCGTACTGAACAGGAAAATAGTCATTGAAAACTGCAACTTTTATATGGGAAGAATCGATCATATCTCTTATCGCAGGATCATCAGGAAACCTTTCAAAAGGGGGCACCAGTTCCCATTTTTTCAAAACTTCATCGCTTAAATACTTGAAGCCTTTTTCAGAAATAAAAGATGCGAAAAATATTTTTATTCCACCTAAATTGACCGTTTCTCTCATGCGGGAAAAAGAGCTGTTAACGGTAAGTGCCTTGACTTTCGATCTCCCGATCTCTTCGCGAACTCTTTCAGGATACATTTCAAACACTAGAGGAGGGATAGCGGTATGATCAACTCCCATTTCTTCTAAAAATCTGAACGGAGGAGATTCTCCTTCTTTTTGAAAAAAGTAAAAGGCTTTGACCTCTTTTTTTTCAAATATTGAGCCACTGTCAACAATGGCCATGGAACCCGAACAATCTTCTTTTGCCACAGAAAGAGCGCTGCTGACCGAAGGGATGTTGCTTATACTTTCTTTTCCCGACTCAACAATTATGACACAGATGTTAACACGGTCAAGATCGTAGGTGCTGAAAAAAAGAAGCAAGATAAAACTAATTGAAATCAAAAAGAAAAGGAGAAACAGAGTTTTTTTCATTTCCCTTTGTTAAAAAGATGGTCGGGATGACTGGGTTCGAACCAGCGACTCCTACGTCCCGAACGTAGTACTCTACCAGGCTGAGCTACATCCCGACCCTAAATTCGTATGAATTTATACCGATGTATTTGAAAATTTCAATATTTTTTCTTGACCCTTATATTTTTTAGGTATATTATGAACAAGTGTTAACTTTTTACAGGAGTTTGTCACCATGAACTTAAACAAAGAAAAGATCACAAAATCGCAAACAGCTATTCTTGAAGCCATCTCTTCTCATATAGCTGAAAAAGGGTTTCCACCCACAATGAAAGAGCTTGCCGACATCCTGGGGGTAAAAGCCCCAAGCGTTTATGAGCAACTCAACCGTCTGGAACAGAAAGGATACATAAGAAGAAAAAAAAGGGCGGCAAGATCCATAGAGCTGCTTAAAAAAAGTTCAGCCCGGGAAAAAGATGTTAGCGGAGTTAGGCTGATACGGATACCTGTATTAGGCAC
>SLGQ01000232.1 GCA_007136595.1 Candidatus Sumerlaeota bacterium
ATGCACCGTGAACACATGAACTGTCTCCGCCTGTACAACTTTCTCCAACTTCAGCTTGTTTTGCACATTTCCCCGGACAACCTTCAGAAATATCACAGTACCGGCTTTCGCATTCAATATCTATGTCGCAATCATCTCCATTTGCAGCATGCCCATTAAAAACTCCGGGACACACCTCGGGAACAGGAATTTCAAATAATTTACAACCCTGTTCTTTCATTGCCTCTACACATAAAAAAGCTCTTTTTTCATCGTATTCTGTTTTGCCGTCATTAACCGCCTTAACAGTTTCAGAATAATCCATTGTCCCCTCTTCACGCATAAAGTCAATGCAGTTCTGAGCCGTAGAAAACATTGTAGCCCAGAAATTAACTTCGCAATTTATAAAATTCTCACAGGCAAGTGTCTGCATTATGTTTTCCAAATCTTCAATGGGAATAGACTCGCCCGCACTTGTCTCTGTTTTGTTCTCGCATCCTGTAAAAAAGGAACAAAAAATAAGAACAAGTAAGCTAAAAAAGAAAATTTGTTTCATCGTAACCCCCCCCCCCTTAAAATATTTCCGTTGCCATCGTCATTATTATAACCCTACACATTATCTCAATAAATTCAAGTTTTTTTGCAATTGGCTCTTTTGAATCAGATCTTTATTGCAAGAGTTGCTCGCTATTATCGAGACGGACATCTTTTTTGAAAAAAAAGCAGTACGCTTTAATTAACCAGGACGATTTGTTATTAACAAAAACTTAACTTTGTATGCAAAAACAATTGTTTTTTTGTCAAGGGGGACAGTTGGGTTGAAGGGACAGGGAATAATTTTTTTACTTATGGCAGCATCTTTTGTGGTTTTGACATTCATTGGGGCTTTGTATGCGGGGAAAACCGATTCCTTTCTTGGGATAGCAGATGCAAGAGAAGTGGTCATAAGCCACAGTGAGTCTGTGGAAATTAGAAATATTTTTGTTTCGGAAGGCTCCCTTGTGTCCTCCGGAGAAAACCTTCTGGAGCTCATAAATGTGGATCTGAGTCTTAGATTGAATCAGGTTTTTCATGAGTTGAGCAGGATTGAAGCTCAGAGTGCCACTGATAAAAAAGAAATATCTGCAAGAATTGTTCGTCTTATTGCCGAGCGGGACTCCGCTGTAAATGCTATAGACCTTAAAATCGAGCAACTGAGCAGGCAGTTCGAATTCAACAGAAAATTAACAGGGGGACTCAAGAGCATATCGGGAAAAGATGTTGAAAAAACTCTTCACAAGGACAATCCTTTTTTGATCCAAATTGAAGGATTAAAGAAAGAGCGGGACTTTGTCCTGAGGGGAAAAAATGTTGAAATAGCCATGCTTAGAAACATTCTCAGTGAGGATAAAGATCCGTTGAGGATACAGGCTGAAAAACTGGAAAATGAACTTAATGTTATCCAGGATGCGGCGAAAAACCTTGAGATAATTTCTCCTCTGGATGGTCTCATAGGCAGTGTATTTTTTAAAATAGGAGAAAAAGTTCCTCCCTTTGCCCCCATAATGACTGTTCATACCAGAAACCCTCAGCTCATTAAAGGCTTTGTGCCCGAGAGCTACCGTTCCAATGTGACCATAGGTTCTCCTGTCATAATTGTATCTTCTTTCAATCCTGAAAAAACAATGAAGGGGCGGGTCGCTGCTACTGGCTCAAGAATAGTGGAGGTGCCTGAAAGATTGAGACCTTTGCCCAATGTTCCTTTGTGGGGAACGGAGGTCATGATCGCCATAAACGAAGACAATGACTTTGTTCTGGGAGAGAAGGTGATGATAACTATCGATGAAAACAAAGTTTTTAGAGACAAACTGGTGGAGTTCCTGCCTTTTTTCAGGAGGTAGATAATGATGCGCTCACTGATTTTTTCGATCTCCTTTTTCTTCTGTTTTGTTTTAATGTCCGGGGATTTGACAGTTGAAGAGTTTCTGAGGTCATCTGAACTTGACCATAGATTGATGAGACGAAAGGAAGTTTTTGAGGTGCAAAGCAGTTCAAAGGCGGATACTCCTGTTTTGAGGAGCATGGAGTTCAGGACAAGAATAGAAGAGTTCGATTTTAAAAAAACAAGGTATGAGCTCAGATTTTATCCCAGAGGTTTCGGGGAAACAGTAGCTGCATCCAGATACAGGAAGGAAGACCATAAGCAAACGGCTATGAATATAGCTCTCTACTTTGATAAGACTGTGAGGAGGCGGGCGTCTTTGATACTTGACTATCTTGAGGTCGATCTCCTGATAAAAAACAATGAAAAAATGCTTGAGGTGGTAAAGGATCGCGTATCCATATTAAGACAAAGAAATTCACATGATATGGATTTTGATGTAACCGCTCTGATTGAAGCTGAAAACAAACTGGCTAATTTAAGGCTGGATGCTGTCACACTGGAAGAAAGCATGGAAAGGATAAAATTTCGCATACACCAGATTGCCGGAAATAGAAATATAAACTTTTGTCTTACACCAATAGATGCCGGTGAAATTGAAAAAATAGTTGACAAAATGGATTTGGATGTGGATGAAACCAATGCTCTTAATCCATACAGACAAGCCATAGTTGCCGAAAATTTCAGATATGAATATGAGAGATCAAAGAGCAGACGATATGTGAAACATTTTTCAGTCAGATATGATCTTGACGATTTCCTTGACGACAGGAAACACAGGGAAGCATTCGCTCTGTCGGCATCTTTCAATCTGCCCTTTGTTTCATCTGACAGGGAACGGTTGAGCCGTATGAAGGCAAGGATTGTGAGAAAGGAATTTGACTACATTGAAGAAAGAGAGAGATATCAGGAAGAAGTTTTTGCCTTAAAAAGTGTAATGAGGAGGTTGTTAGGTCATTACCGCATATTAACCCAAAGAAAAAACGAAGGCTCTGCCGAGCTGTCATTGAACCGCTATCTTTCCGTTGAGGGATTGAATCCGGAAACACTTCTTTCTATAAGGGAACATATTCTCCAGAGTGAAAAAAAATTAATAGAAACAGAGATACGCATAAGAAAAAGGCTTCTCAGATTCATAGACATCAATGGTGAAATGTCCCACGATATCTTAAAGGCGGTTTTTGGAGTGGAAAATGTCCGGATTTAGGAATTTTACCAAACTGGAAAGATTTGAGTTGAAATATACCATACCTTTTGAAATGGTTCAGCATATTTGTGACTTCTCAAAACCGTACTGCTCTATGGATGAGTATTCTTTGCTGTCGGAAGATCATTATTATGACATCAATAATATTTATATGGATTCTCCCGGCTTTTACCTTTTGAAGCAAAGGGAAGAAGGGGCGGACAACAGATTCAACCTCAGGGTCAGATCCTATGGCAAAAATGCAAATCTGCCTTTTCATCTGGAGGTTAAATGGAAAAAAGGCTCAATAATAAGAAAATACAGAGCTTCGGTCTTCAGAGAGGACTGGTGTAATATTTTTTTTCAACCCGGATACTCGGACTCCCTCGGACTTGAGGGTGAATCTCTAAAAAACTTGCAGATGTTTGAACGGCTTGCTGTATCTCTGTCTGCCGGTCCGGTAATAACTACGAGCTATCGCCGCAAGGCTCTTTTCAGCACTATTGATGATTATGTGAGATTAACCTTTGATACAGAGCTTAACTATATGGAAGCAGGTGGTTTTAATATGCCCACACAAAGCAGCACAATGCTTCCGTATGATACTGAGCAGCTTTTTGATCCGGGAGCTTCTGTGGTTTTTGAAATTAAGTCTTATGCTCCTGAAGTTCCATGGTGGATCGTTGACCTTATTAACACTTTTGACCTTAGGCGAAGTTCTTTTTCCAAGTATGCCTCCGGTATGAATCAACTGAGAAAAGACACGGGCTTTTACGGATTCAATCAGGATTTTTCAGTTCCTTTCGAAAACTTCAGGGAGATGAGATAAATGTTAAGTTTTTTTAATGTTCAACCAGCTTCTCTTCACTCTCAAACCATAGCCGTTATTTACAGTTTTGCCCTTGCTTCTTTTCTTTCTTCTTTGATCGCCTATTCCTACATAAAAACTTTTGCAGGGTTATCCTTTTCCAGAAACTTTGTTCAATCTCTCATGCTGGGATCAATTACGGCAACCATGGTAATGATGGCAATAGGAGACAGTCTGGCAAGAGGTTTGGGAATGATGGGTGCGTTGGCTATAATAAGATTCAGGACCAACTTCAAAGACCCCAGGGATATAATATACATGTTTGTTTCTCTCGGAGTGGGGATAGCCTCGGGCGTGGGAGCATTTCATATCGCCATATCAGGTGCACTGACCTTTGTTGCCGTGTCTTTTATTCTGCACAAAGCAAACTTTTCTTCCACATATTACGATGGACTGTTAAGATTTTCCATTGAAAACAACGATCCATCAAAGGATGCTCTGGAAAGGATTTTGACTGAAAACTGCAGAGCTTTTGCATTGATATCCGTGAGAGAAATGCAACAGCAGCGAAGACTTGACTATGCATATCATGTGAAAATGAAAAAAGGAGTGGATAGAACGGTTCTCATATCCAAACTCCGCAAAAATATTAATTCAGTGGAAGGAATATCCATTCTCATGCAGGATGGAGGACCTGAAGTTTGAAACAAAGGGGGATACCATGAAGCATTACAAAGCATTCTGTTTACTTCTTCTTGTGATTTGTTTTTTTTCCTGTAGCGAAAACACTGAAAATCAGGAAACGACCATGATGCCGGACATTCAGGAAGATGAGGATCCGTCCAATCTATCCAAACAGGAAAGAGATGCTTTGCACGATGATTTTTTTGATCTTGACAGAATACATATTATTGAAGTAGAGATGTCGGAGGAAGACTGGGACGAGATGAGATATCAGAGAAGAACCACCATCTCTGTTTTCGGAGGAGAAAACTGCTATCTTCCCGTTCCCCATGCCTATGACTACTTTCCTGGTAATGTGACAATAAACGGCGAAAGATTTGAAGGTGCCGGAATTAGAAAAAAAGGACTGGTGGGCTCATTCAGTCTTGTAAGGCCATCATTGAAAATCCGTTTGGACAGGTGGGATGATTCAGATCAATCTTACTACAGTGGTGTAAAAAGACTGACACTGAACAACAACAAGCAGGATCCCGCAGTAATAAGACAATGCCTTTCTTACTGGTACTTTAAAAAAGCCGGCATAACCGTACCAAGGTGCAATTTTGCCCAAGTATTTGTAAATGGTGTGGACAAAGGAATATTCACCAATGTGGAACCCATCAAAAAACCTTTTCTCAGGCATAATTTCGGAGACGATAGCGGAGATCTTTATGAAGGAACATTTGCCGACTTCATAGATGACCCCATCTGGCAGGTGAAGATGGAAAAGAAAAATGACGAAAATGACGGAAGTCATTACAGAAAGCTCACCAGTGCCCTTGAGCTGAACGGGAAAGAAATGGTGCAAAAGGTGTCGGAAGTTCTCAACCTGGATAATTTTATAACCTTTTGGGCAATGGAAACTTTGGCGGGACACTGGGATGGATACACGGGAAACACCAACAACTTTCTTTTTTATGTGAATCCTGAAGACTCTCTCATATATTTTATTCCATGGGGCACTGATGGAACTTTTACTCCCCACCGGTGGCACTCACTTGGTGCTCCGTGGCGTGTTTACACAAACGGACATCTTGCTTCCATACTCTATCAAAATGCTGATACAAGAAAGATGTATTACGATAAAATGAACTATCTTCTCGAAAACATTTATAATCCTAAAGAACTTAATAATATGGCTGAGAAAATGATATCGCTGGTATCCCCACATATTGGTTCCCATGACCGGGAGTTTTTTGAGGACGGAATTAAGGATGTGTTGGATTTTGCAGAAAAGATAGCGGAAAAAATAGAGATTGAAATGGCAACCATGACACCGCATCCCATTCATGGATACCACAATCCTCCATGCAAAGAAGAAGCAGGTTTCATAAGAGGACGGGTTACAACAAAAATGGGAACATTTCCAAGCGACAACCCCTTTGAAACAG
>SLGQ01000122.1 GCA_007136595.1 Candidatus Sumerlaeota bacterium
ATACTCCCTGTCACCTGATCCGAGAGTGAATGTAAGTGTATCAACAAGAATATCTGAAGGTTTCAGACCGCTTTTCACAACAATATCCCTCAATCTTTTTGCAACTTCAAATTTTTTGGATGCAGTTTGCGCCATTCCCTCTTCATCAATTGTCAAACCAATGACACAGGCACCGTATTTTGCAGCAACATTAAGTATTTTTTCAGCTTTTTCACCGCCATCTTCAAGGTTTACCGAGTTTATCAAAGCTTTTCCGCCATAACATTTCAGTGCAGCTTCAATAGTTTGAGGGTCAGTTGAATCAACACACATCGGAACTGAAATATCACGGTTTATCCTTTTTGCCATTTCAACCATATCTTCCTGTTCATTTCTCCCTGCATAAGCTACCGTGAGATCAAGAAGATGGCTCCCTTCTGACTGCTGAGAATCAACTGTTTCCATCATCGCTTCAATATCATCTTTTAAAAGAGCTTCCCTGAAAACTTTAGAGCCATTGGCATTTGCCCTTTCCCCGATTATCAGAGGTTTCGGCTCAACGCTCAAAGGCTGGGAAACAAATGTTGAACAAACTGCCGGAACAACTTCGGGATAAGTTTCCAAAGCAGGCACAACACCTTCTATCCTTTGAGCAACCGCCTTAATATGACCGGGAGTAGTGCCGCAACATCCACCGACAATATTTACACCCATATCTTTTACAAAACTGTGTAAATGTTCCCCGAATTTTTCAGGCGGCATGGAATACTTAAGCTGACCGTCAACAAGCTCCGGAAGCCCTGCATTTGGAAGGACTATCAAAGGAAATGGCGATATCTCTTTCATCTTTTTTATGCTTTGGGTCATACTTTCGGGACCTGTTCCGCAATTGAGCCCGAGAGCAAAAAGATCAAAAGGAGCCAAAGCTGTTACAACCGATTCCACCGTCGTTCCAAGAAGCATCTTCCCATTTTTTTCAACGGTAAACGAAACATTTACAGGTATTTTTTTACCGCACTTTTTCATTGCATCAAAAGCGGCAATAAGAGCTGATTTTATCTGAAGCAGATCCTGACAGGTTTCGATCTGTATAAGGTCTGCCCCCCCTTCAATAAGTGCTGAGATCTGAATGAAATAAGAACCATACAGCTTATCAAAATCTGTTTGAAGAAGTGTGGGAAGTTTTGATCCGGGACCGACCGATCCCGCAACAAATATCTGTTTTCCCTTTGTTGAAAAACTTTCTGCAACCTCTTTTGCTATCTTTGCCGAATTAAATGCAATTTCATGAGCCTTTTCTTCCAGACCATGCTCAAAAAGAGTCAACGGATTTGCACTGAAAGAGTTTGTTTCGATCACATCGCAACCTGCCTCAATATAGGCACAATGAATTGATTTTATTATATCAGGACGACTTATGGAAAGATAATCGTGACAATTCAAATGACCGTGATAGTCATCTTCGCTCAGGTTTTTTTCAATTATTATACTACCCATTGCACCGTCAAAAATGAGGTGTTTTTCTTTGATCAACTTTTCAATACCATTTTTCATTTCGATCTCCGGGGAAAACAGGAACTTTAATCAAGCTTGAACTCTTCTTTCCATGCATCTTTTTTGTCCCAGCCGGGTTGGGATTTTTTATCAAAAAGGTAATTGCCCATCACAAGATAATCCATTTCCGTCCTCATGAAACATCTGTAACCGTCATCAGGGGTGCAAACTATCGGTTCCCCTCTCACATTGAAAGAAGTATTTACAATAACTCCAAATCCCGTCCTTTTTCTGAATGTATCTATCAACTGCCAGTATCTTGGATTTGTCTCTTTGCTGACACTCTGTATCCTTGCAGAAAAATCTACATGGGTAATTGAAGGGACATCACTTCTTAAATGGTAAAGTCTTTCATAAAGGGGAAGCGAATTATAGTTTTCAGGCACTTTATTTCTTCTTGATTCCTGGACGGGAGCAACTAAAAGCATATATGGAGTTATCCCTTCCATATCAAAAAAAGTTTTTATTTCCTCTTCCATTACTGAAGGGGCGAACGGTCTGAAACCTTCACGGTATTTTATCTTGAGATTGAGTTTTTTCTGCATTTCGGGACTTCTTGAATCTCCGAGGATTGAACGGTTTCCAAGAGCTCGCGGACCGAATTCCATTTTACCCTGAAACCATCCGATGACAGTATCTCCGTCAAGAAGAGATGCCGCTTTTTCGCAAAGTTTGTCAAAATCATCATATTTTTCATAAACGGCACTGTATTTCCTTGCAGTTTTTTCAATATCAAGATCACTGAACTCAGGTCCCAGATATGCCCCTTTCATGGAATCTCTTTTTTCTATCTTTGTCCTTTCATTATTGAAATAAATATGGTGAGCTGCAAGTGCCGCACCAAGAGAACCGCCTGCATCTCCTGCGGCAGGTTGTATCCAAAGCCCGTCAAATATCTTTTCTTTAAGCAGTTTTCCGTTTGCAACACAGTTAAGAGCGACACCTCCTGCAAGAACAATGTTCTTTGAACCGGTAAGTTCTTTTGCAGTATTGGCAAGTTTAAGGACTATATCTTCCGTTATTTCCTGAATTGCAAGAGCCATGTTCATATAGCTCTGGTTAAGGTCAGATTCAGATTTTCTCCTTGGAATACCGAAAAGTTTTTCCCATGCAGGATCATTTGTCATGCTCAAACCAGCCGCATAATCAAAATATTTCTGGTTAAGAAGAAGCGAACCGTCATCCCTGATGTCAACAAGGTTTTCAAGCGTTTTCTTTTTAAATATCTCTTTCTCTCCGCTATCGGGATTTCCGTAAGGGGCAAGCCCCATCAGCTTATATTCACCGCTGTTGACTTTAAAACCGCAGTAATGGGTAAATGCTGAATATAAAAGTCCTATCGAATGAGGAAAGTGAAGTTCTTTCAATATTTTTATATCTTTACCTTTTCCATGACAGATCGTTGTCGTAGCCCATTCCCCCACTCCGTCAAGAGTTAATATTGCCGCATCCTCAAAAGGTGAAGGATAAAAAGCACTTGCCGCATGGGAAAGATGGTGTTCCGGAAAAAGGAGTTGAGGTATTTTTCCACCCAGTTTTTTAAGTTCATCTCTAACCATCTTTTTCATGAAAAGCTTTTCCCTTATCCAGACAGGAATAGCAGAAGAAAAACTTTTAAAACCATAAGGTGCAAAAGCATGATAAGTTTCAAGAAGTCTCTCAAATTTTATAAGGGGTTTATCATAAAACGCAACCGCTTTCACTTCATCAAGTGCTACACCGGCTTCTTCGAGCACGAATCTGCATGCATTCACAGGAAAACGGGGATCATGCTTTTTCCTTGTAAACCTCTCTTCGTGAGCTGCCGCAATTATTTCCCCGTCAATTATGAGTGCCGCCGCACTGTCATGATAAAACGCTGAAATACCGAGTATTATTTCTCTCATCTTTTTCCCTTTAAAAAAGTGTGTAAATGAAAGGTGCAATTGCACTTCCTGTTGAAAGAACTATCAAAACTCCGAAAAGGAGCAATGTGAAAATGACGGGAACAAGCCAGTATTTTTTTCTGACCTTTAAAAAACCCCAGAGATCTTTTAAAAATTCCATCTCTATCTCCTTAAAAAGGTGAAACTATATCTGAATCGTCATAAGTTTTGTCCCTTGTGACAAAAACCGATCCACTCCCTTTTTTGAACTTCTTAAGCATCAAAGTATCCTTGCCGAGAACCCTTCTTAAAAGAGCCATCGGAGTGACAATGAGCAGAAACACCAAAGCAAGAATTATCCTCGAAATAATTGCACCCGCTATCGAGGAAAAACCGAGCCAGAGCCACGCAAAAGGTTTAAAAACAACAGGGATCGTCATATTAAGAAGCTGCGCCGCAAAGGCAACATAGATCGCCCGGACATCGCCCGTAAAAAGAAAAACTATCAGAGCGATAAGGACAAAAGCCATCCCGCTGTCTGAAATCTGCTTGAGGGAAAGTTTGCCGCCACCTTTACCCTTTTCTCCGAAAGTATCCATAGAACCTCCAAAAAAACATTTACGGCAGACAATTTACCAAAAGTTATCATGATTGTAAATAAAAAGTGGAATGTTGGGGTTTTAAGAGTAAAAACGGGAGCTACATTTCGTATGCTCCGATCCACCATGGGGTTCCAGGAAAGTCAGTTGAACGGTTGTTCCATTCTTTGTCTATGGGAATTAGGGAACCGTCAACGGGGAAATAATAGTCATTGTAAAGATTCAGTCCGTTATTAAGAGAAGGTTGATTAGGTCTCCAGTTAATTTCCCCTGTAGAGCCGGTTTCATCTACAAACAATGGATTCAAATTTCTGTTAAGAGACATTCCATGATAAGTGTTTAGCGTGGTTACATTTGTTATGTGAACCGTACCATCTCTCAGAGCAAAAACTTTACACCGGTAAAAATTATTGTTTCTGACAACTGTGAATTTTGAGTTTGTATTTGTCTCATAAATACAGAAAGTGCCCTCATTGCCAGTGTCGGTAAAAAATATGTTGTTTTTTAAGTTTATTGACAAAGACTCACTTGAGTGAGTTGGTCTATGATTTAATACACCTACAGCAAGTGGAGCTTTACCGCCGGAAACCGTATTATTTGAAATACTCAAGCTGGTTGAATAATTTGTAATACCATACGATTCAAAAGCAGCTTCTCCGCCGTGCACCGTGTTGTTCGCTATAAAAGCCTGAGAGTCCTTGTCAACTATTATTCCGTAAGAATAGTTGCATCCACTGCAACCGAAAATGCTGTTTCCGAATATTTTGACATTATTGCTTCCAACATTTGAAATTGCAACAGCATCTTCAGAGTCACCGGAATAAATTGTATTGTTAAAAAGATGTGGTGATGAATAGAGATTCTCAACTCCTGCCGACTCTGATCCCGCACTGTTGTTAATCCCGCCATGAACAATGTTTCCCATAATCAATGGTCTCAAACTTGAGTAGTTAATGATACCTGTTGATATTTTTCCAGTTCCGCCATAAATATCATTTTCAATTATCCTGGGGGTTAAACCATTGTTAAGTATCGCCGTTGTTATTTCTTCACCATCTCCGCCATAAACAATACAGTTCCTGATGGTTGGAGAAGAATTCGAAGAAATATATATGCCAGTGGTCTCTTCGGAGTTACCTCCTCCCCTGATGGTAATGTTTTCTACAAAAGTGTCTGCGGTTATATTTGCAGGGAATATGACCCCTGTACCATTTGGATTGCTGCCCTCTATGATGACCAGATCAGTATCCACACCTCTTAACGAAACACCGTTTTTAATTGTGATAGTCTGATGATATGTTCCCTCTGGTATCAAAATCACCCCTGACACTATTGAGTTTATAGCTTCCTGAATATTCCCCTCGCCAGGAAGTTCATACAGGTCATGCACCATTTCAGAAGGATCAAAATAAACTTCCGATGATATTTCAGATGGAGTTAACCCATCTTTGTGAGCAAAAGCTTTGACTACTGTCTTGCCTGTTATGTTAATCCCCGGATCTGAGTAGTTGGCACTTGACATGCCGGGTTCACTTCCATTGACAGTATATTTTATTGTGGCTCCTTCTGTTTCAGTAGTAATAACAGCATTAAACGGAAAAACATGGTAATCACTTTCGGGAACTATTACCGGAGTTGCAACTTTCATCTCTATGTAGTTTGTTGAAACAGAAGAATCTTCCCAACCATCTCTACATGCCATCGCCCTGATGGTTTTAGTTTCTTTTACTTCTATGGTATGCCCGGAATCCAGTACATAGAGGTTTTCCGGTGGTGACCAAGGACCACTCTCTTCTTCATCCCAATCTTCAGGCTCATGAAGATCACCACACTCAAATTCTGATCCAGCCCCGAAAGCATATATAATTTGTGAAAGGGGAGTAACAGTTGTAATACCGATTTCCTGTTTTTTAGTATATATCCCTGAAGGAACGCTGAATATCGGCGTACCCACCTTCAAAACATAATGATCACTTTCAATCTCTGAGTTCAGCCATCCCGATTTAAA
>SLGQ01000003.1 GCA_007136595.1 Candidatus Sumerlaeota bacterium
ATCAAAAATAATAAACGGACATTCCACCATAGATTACGGAAACGACCCCTTTGTCATATATGACCTTCAGGGGATCACCGGACTCAATGAAAAACTGAAGGAACTGCTTACATTCATAGTGATACAGGAAGCAAAAAGAACGGCATTTGAAATAACCAACAGCTTTATCATGTTCGATGAAGCGGCACAGCTCATTAAAGATCCGAGACTTGGCGATCTCATAGAAGAACTCTTTGCCACCGCAAGGAAATACAATACCGGAGTATGGACCATCACACAGAACTTTTTAAGTTTCAAAGAGACAAACCTTTCTTCAAAAATAAAGATAAACACCACTACCACCATATTTCTTTCCCATGCAAACGATGAAGAAGCAAAAAGACTCGTTGCCGAAGATTTCGGTTTTACCGGACCTGAAAGGGGAGCTTTCGACTCGCTTAAAACGGTAAAAGGTGAATATGCACTTGCCCTTTTCAGGACACAGCTTGGCGATACGCTTGAATCGGAAGTGGTGAGAATAGAGCTGAGCCCTTTTGATTATGCAGTTGCAACAAGTGACAAGGAAGATAACAGACTCCTTAAAAGTTATGCGAAGAAAAGGGGAATATCGCTCATAGATGCATGTTCCGAAGCGGCGGCATTTTCAATGAGGAACAACATCTTTGTAATGGACGGACTTAAAAAACTTCTTGAGGTTCCGTGATGGATATAGTTATTTACTACAATCCGAGAACTCTTCTTAATGCGGCAGGTGTCGGTTGGGTGTGGGATGTTGTGTTTTTGATAATTCTCATAGGACTCACACTCAGTTTTGTAAGTGAAGTTTTTAAAATACAGAAAAAAGAAAAACCTGATTTCATAGGAGTTATCTGGAAAACCGTTTTTATTGTGCTTTCGTACAGCTTTCTTCCCCAAATGATCGCAGGAACAATGAATTTTGTGAACAGCACGGTATCATCTCAAGAGCTTGACATCGAGTTTTATAAAGCTTTTTCAATGTTTTCTGCAAATCTTACAAGTGCAGGGACAATTTCAAGCGAAATACCTGACGGTTGTCCAAAAAATATTGATGTAACCCTGATGAATGCAGGGATCCAGTTCGTTTCATCATACAGTTTCCAGTATTTTGCAAAACTTTTTCTTTTTATATTGATGGTGACAGTGTGGGTGGTAAAAGAAGTGGTATTTTCATGGGGGTGGGGAGTTTTGATGTCAATAAACATGATAGGTCTCTGTTCTGCTCTGGTGATGCCCGCTTTCCCGGGGCAGGGATTTGGAAGTTTAGGAAGTTTTTTCAGATCTGTTGCCGCATTATCGCTCTGGCCTGTTCTATACTCCGTTTTTATCATAATTACCGGAGATTCTCTGGTAAACACATTCAGGATAACACAAAAAACGCTGAGTTGCCCCACAGTGTATGAAGTGGGGCGGGATACTGTAACTTCAATGTCGGGAATAATATTCATGGCAGGGGGAATTGCCCTTATCCCTTACTTTTCCGGCAAAATTGTCCATTCATCCCAGGCAGGCGGTTTTATATCAGGGATAAAAGAAACAAGACTGGTTAAAATAATGTTCCAAAAGGTAAATAGATGACAACTGAACAAAAAACAAAAGACTCTGAAAAATTTTTTGCAGCTATGAAAATGAGGGATGTTGAAAAAATAAGGAAAACAAGCTTCTTTTTCATGACAGCGGCACTTATTTCTTCGTTTTTCATTACTGTTTCGGCACTTTTCATAGCTTTTGCCGTCACAATGAAACCTACACCGGTAATTGCGTTCGATTCAGATGGGAAGAGAGCCGTTTTTTCGGGAGAAGAAACCATCCATGATGAAACAACAAAAGTTCGTGTCCACAGATTCATTTCAAAGTTCATTGAAAAATTTGAAGGGGTAAGCCCCAACATTGATGAAGATCTTACAATTGCCTACAATATGCTTACTCCCCGCTTCAGACAGATACTTCTAGACAGGTCGGTACACAGGGAAAAGATCGAACTCTGGAAAAACAAAAATTTTGAAACGAAATTTGATCTCATAACACTTAAATACCTCAAAGGATCGCTCAAAACCGGATCAACCCTGACAGTTGAAGGGATAGGTGAGATGTCGTTCAGAAATGTTATAGATTACAACAATGAAGGGGTGCAGAAAAAAGATTTTGTTTATTTCAATGCCATCCTTGTTGTAACTCCGGTTTCTTTTGAAATTTCTCCCGATGGATTGCTCGTTGAATTCTATAAAGGTACAACTGTCGGGGATTACCGGTCGCTCAGAGCTTTTCTGATGGAGCAGAAAAAAGAGTATTTGATCGAAGGGGAAAACAGGGAGGTTTTTGAATGATGAAAAAACTCTTTTTTCTTTTAATGGTGTTTGGTCATTTTACCGTTTTTCCGCAGGAAGTAACGGTTGAAGTTAAAGATCCCCGTTTTACGCCGATAACCGAAAAGGTATCTGTCATAACACTTAAAAACAGCGATACTGTCATTTACAGGACTGTAAACATAGCGATAGGGGAAGTGCTTGTAATAGAATTTCCTCAAAACATATCGCTTACTGAAAACCCGACAGTAGGGGATGCAGGTTTGCTGAGAATAGAAGCCGACAGCGATCCTTTAAGGCTGAGAGTGTGGGGATTGATGTTCCCTGATACCCCTGAATCATCAATGTACGGACTTAACTCCAACATGCAGTTTAAAATAAATTCAGGGCAGACATTCATATTCAATCTGGTGCTTCAACCTGCGACAAATGCTTCAAACAGAATAATTTTCAGTTATCCCGAATGGGAAGAAGCTCAAAAAGATGTCAACCGCATGATCGAAGAACACAGGAGAAACCTTGAAGCTGAACATGAAAAAAGGATGAAGAACATAGAAAGGGATTCTGAAAGATTGATGATAAATTTCATGGCGAGATCGTTTTCTGAATTTTTCCAGTGCAACAACTATTCCGCCCGCACTCAGCAGGATCTTATCTTTCTGCGAAGCGACAGGATATGCAAGATAGGTAAAGACGGAATAGTTACCATGAACTTTTCAATAAAGAACCGTTACAGACAGAGGTTTCACATAGAAGCGGTAAAAGTTTATTCAATGAAAGGTGGAAAGGTTGAAATTGAAGGTGCGGAATTTCATCTTGATAAATACTCGATGCAGTTTGATGAAATAGTAAACGGTGCAATAGCTTTCAGAATAAAGGATGAAGATTATTCAACTGAATACATCATTGAAGTGATAGAAAGTGCCGGTAAAAAGAGAAAACTTGAATTGAAGGTGTCGTTTTGATGGAAAAAAAGAATGAAAAATTAAGTATGCTTCTTGAAGAAATTGAGCAGAAAGAAAGCCCTCTGAAAAATTTTGAAGAAGAGGGATTTGAAAAACACGGAAGAAAGCGGTCTGTCATAGTGGTGTTTCTTGGAGTTTCAATGTTTCTTCTTGTTCTTGCAGGGCTGGCGTTATCAGCTTTTTCAGAAATGTTTGAAAGGGACGGATCAGGGGAAACCTTTTCTTTTAACGATTATTCAGAATTCCAAAAAGGAAAGTTGACAGGTAATATTTTAAATGCTATGAATGAAAGGGTACAGAGAGATCTTAAAAATGAAGAAATTATAAAAAATGTTGAACCAAAGCCTGTGAAGCAGATGAAAAAAAGTACGGGAAGAAATTTAAACACCAAAAAAGATGAAGAGATCCTTGCAAAATATGCTTCAGCAATTGACCCGGCATCTTCAGGAAGTGTGTTTTCAGAAAATCCAAGAGCGGCAAGGAGACATTTTGTGCCGGGAAGCAGTGATTCAAACAGGGGAAAAGGTGGAGTCTTTATAAAAGGGGAAGAAAAAAAAGAGGGAACAGAAAAAAAACTGGATCTTCATAATGTGAAGATCAGGGTGAGACTGGAATTTTCAATAAGGTCAACGGCACCGGGAACAGTTGTTGCCGTAGTAACGGAAGGTAACGACAAAATAGAGCAAGGTTCAAAATTTTATGGCAGAGCATCAGGACATGCAAATAAAAGGACACAGCTCCTTTTTGACAGAGTAGTGATCGGTGGAGCCAGTTACAGTGTCAAAGGTTTTGCAATTCAGGGGAGAGACCCCGGAATTGAATCGGAAGTTACGGACATATCAAAAGAGAACCTTGATCCTGTTGTAAAACAGGGTATTGCAAAGACACTTTCAGGTGTGGCGGTCGGAGTTGCAGGGGGGGCTCATTCAATTGCCGGTGAAGCGGCTGGAAACACGATAAACCCTGCTTCAAGCGAGGTTCAAAGACAACAGGAAGCAAACAGGCTGAGACATGAATACAGAGTTCCTGCAGGAACAAGTTTTTTTGTTTATTTGGAGTGAGCGGCAGAGCCGAAGTGAAATATGATACATGAAAAATAAAGAGGATGGCAAATGCTTAAAAAGTCTGAAGTAAAAGCAAAAAAAAGTTTTATTATGAATCCTGGTTTTGTTGAACAAATAAAAGAGATTGTAAAAATATCGAGAGAGAATGCTGTTAAAACGGTTGATTTTCATAGAGTCATAATGTATTGGAGTATTGGTAAGAAAATTTTTGAAGAAGAGCAAGGAGGAGAAGACAGGGCTGAATATGGAAAATATATTGTCAGAAACTTATCCAGTGAGTTGGAAAAAGAATACGGATCAGGTTTTTCAATTAGGCAGCTTGAGCTAAGCAGGCAATTCTACAGGACATTTCCAAATGCGAACGCATTGCATTCGCAATTAAACTGGACACATTACAGACTGTTGATACGGATAAAAGATGATGACAAAAAAGATTTTTATATTTCTGAGACGATAAAAAACAATTGGAATGTAAGACAACTTGAAAGACAAATTAACAGCCACCTTTACGAAAGGTTATTAATTAGCAGTAACAAAGATAGAGTTCTTGCTGTTGCAAAGGGAGAAGTGCTTCCAGAGTTTCCCTCAGATATAATAAAAGATCCAATGCTTTTAGAATTTTTAGGGTTAAAGAGTAAGCATAATTACTACGAAAAAGATGTTGAATCTGCGATAATTACCAATTTGCAGGATTTCCTTCTCGAGCTTGGAAACGGATTTTCATTTGTAGCTCGGCAAAAGCGAATACATCTTGATGGTGATGATTTTTATGTTGATCTTGTTTTTTATAATAGACTTCTTAGGTGCTTCGTGATACTTGAGCTTAAAACACATAAACTTACTCATCAGGACTTAGGACAGCTTCAGATGTATGTGAACTATTTTGACAGGACACAAAAACTTCCAGAAGAAAATTCAACAATAGGAATTTTACTGTCAGCATCAAAGAATGATGCTGTTGTTGAATTTACGCTTCCAGAAAACAATAAAACTATTTTGGCAAGTCAGTATGAACTTTATCTCCCAAGCAAAGAAACTTTGGAAAAAGAACTAAATAAAACACTGAAAAATGTTAAAAAAACAAACATTAGAGAGATAAGAAATGAATAAACAAAGATGTTTGTTAACAAATATTACAGATCACAGTCAACACTTCTTCAGCATCCTATTTATCCTTATTTTCTTTATGATGCCGTCCTTTCTGAATGCTGAAGAGGGCGAAATCCAGCTAAACCTCGGTGGCGGAGGTTTCTTTCCTTTATCATTGAAAACAGATGATGCCACCGTTGTTGTTTATGCAAGCTGGAATGTTGCTTTGAACAGTTATTTCGGGATAACCGATAATTTTGATATAGGTATTCAGCCTTCTTTTACCCGTCTTAAAGATGCTTCACGGAAAACCGAATATGTCGGAATGGAAGGAAGAGAATATTTCAACTACTGGCGGTTCCAGACACTCGGGCTTGTGAGATATAATGTTTATCCGGGAGGATTCTTTTCGCCCCGCGTGATAGTTGGCGGTGGATTCAAAGTTGAAACATTCACCGACTGGGATTTTTATACAGCAAACAAAATGAAAGTATCGGAATATTCAAAAGGGGACTACGCACAGGTAAAAGGAGTTGTCGCCGGTGGAATAGATCTC
>SLGQ01000085.1 GCA_007136595.1 Candidatus Sumerlaeota bacterium
ACATAAAGTTCAATCTATGGGGAAACGGTGAACTTCATGAACACGGAGATGGATATTCATTTATTCTCGGTGGTTGGAAAAACAGAGTTTCTGTCATTGCGAAACTTCATGAACACGAAAAAAAGAGGTTTGAAGAAAGGGCGACAAGGCTTGATCCGGATAAAGAATATCACATTAAAGTTGTCAGAAAAGGGAAAGAAATTTACTGGTTTGTTAATGATTCTCTTTTTCTTGTTTATTTTGATGACTCTCCGCTTAAAGCAGAGGATGGATACAATAAGCTCTCTTTTGCCAACTGGAGATCCCATGCAGTTTTTGGCGATCTTGAGATATATGAATTTAAAGGAGAATAGATATGTTCATAGCTGTTGAAGGAATTGATGGAAGTGGAAAAAGCACTACGATAAAAGAACTTGGAAAATATCTGGTCAGCAAAGGACACAACCTTTTTCTCACCGCTGAACCTACAGATATGGCAAGCGGAAAACAAATAAGAGAAGTCCTGGCACAAAAAGACAAAGAATCTCCCCTTGTACACGAAATGCTTGCTCTGATGTTTGCTTCAGACAGACTCAATCATCTCAGGGAACAAATATGGCCCGCTCTTAAAGAGAAAAAAACCGTTGTTACAGACAGATACCTTTTCAGTTCAATAGCTTACCAGTCAACGAGAGTCAACTATGAGTGGGTAAAAGGGATAAACAGATTTGCAATGTTGCCCGACATCCTTGTTTATATCGAGGTTTCAATTGATAAAGCCCTTGACAGAATTGATGTTTTCAGACACAAAAAAGAGCTTTATGAAACAAGGGAATTCCTTGAGCAGATAAGCGCAAACTATAAAAAAGTTATATCGGAATTTGAGGGAATGATGAAAATCGTCTATCTTGACGGAAATGTTGATATGGACGAAATATATAGCGACATAGAAAAAAAGTTTGAAGGAGTGATCTGATGATAAAAGCTGTAAAGGGGATGAACGATCTTTTCGGTAAGAAGGCGTACCGATGGGGAAGAATGGAAGAAGATATAAAAACTATTGTGCAGACCGCGAATTTTACAGAGTTCAGGACTCCGATAGTTGAAGAAATAGCCCTTTTTAAAAGAGGGGTAGGCGAAACAACAGATGTGGTCCAGAAAGAGATGTATGATTTCCTTGATAAAAAAGGTCGCCACATAGCAATGAGACCCGAAGGGACAGCGAGTGTTGTAAGAGCCTTTATTGAGCACGGGATATCGATCAATGAGCCGGCACCTTTCAAACTTTTCTACATAGGACCTTTTTTCCGTTATGAAAGACCGCAAAAAGGGAGATACCGTCAGTTCCATCAGCTTGGAATTGAAATATTCGGTGATGACACTCCCCAGATGGACGGAGAAATGATATTTACAGCCTGCAGAGTTCTGGAACACTTTAAAATTGATTACGAAGTTCACATAAACTCAATAGGTTGCAAAGAGTGCAGACCTGTTTACAGAGAGAAACTTGTTGAATATTTTTCATCAAAAAAAGATAAGTTGTGTGATGACTGCCAAAAAAGGATAGAAACAAATCCTTTAAGACTTCTTGATTGCAAAACCTGCAATCCGAAAGAAAAATATCAGGATATTCCTGTAATGACAGATCATCTTTGTGAAATTTGTGACGATCACTTTAAAAAACTTCAAAAATCACTTGAAATATTTCATGTGAAAGGGGTAATTGATCCATTTATCGTGAGAGGACTCGATTACTATACCCGCACTGCTTTTGAAATAGTTGCAAATACAGGCGGTTCCCAGAATGCAGTGGCAGGAGGGGGGAGATATGACAATCTTGTTTCAGATATAGGAGGTGTCGATACACCTGCGACAGGTTTTGCAATGGGGCTTGAAAGATTATTTGACCTTATTCCCGAAGATTTTTACCAGCCGCCTATGATATCTGCAGGATACGCACTTTGTGAAGAAGCAGTTGACGATCTGGTACATTTTGCTAAACACATGTCTCACCACCCGGTAACATTTTTTGCAGATTATAAGCCCAGAAAAATCAAAAAAGTTCTCCAGAAAGCTGACAGGTCTGAAATATCGTTTGTATTCATGGTTGGTGAAAATGAAGTGAAAAATAAAACAGTATTAATGAAAAACATGAAAACAGGAGAGCAGAAACTTTATGGACAGCACGAGGTAATACTTATTGTAAGAGACCTCATGAAAGCTGAGGCAAACTTTCTTAAGAAGAATTTTTGAACTTAATTTTCAATTCTTTTTGCATTTTATTTTTAAATCATTATTATTTAGCCAGATAGAGATTTTTTGCGGCGGTGGATATGAGCCAGTGGTATCAAGTAGTAGTTGCCAGAGATTACCCGGTGGAAAAGTTTTTTGATGTTCCCGGTTTTACGGGTAGCATTGAAAGAGAAAAGGCAGTGATACTCTATTTCGAAAAAAACGATGAAATTTTAAATCAACTGCAGGGATATGATTTTACCGTTATCTCCGAAGGAGACTGGGTAGAAAAATGGAGAGAATATTTTGTTCCTCAGAAAGTTGCAGATTTTATAATTGTTCCTCCTTGGAAACAGAAAGAGGGCGATCTGATAATAAATCCTTCAAGAGGTTTCGGCACCGGACATCATGAAACTACAAAACTTGCAATGACTCTTGTTCTGGAATGCCTGAAAGACGATGATACTGTTAAATCAATGCTTGATGTGGGGACAGGATCCGGGATACTTTCAATAGCGGCGGCAAAAACCGCACCTGAAATAAGTATTACAGCGATAGACAACGATAAAGATGCAATAGAAAACGCTTTTGAAAATCTTGCTCTGAACGATCTTGTTGAAAAAGTAACGATTTCTGATAAGCCGCTTTTTATGTTCGAGGAAAAGTTCGATCTGGTTGTGGCAAATATCATTTCTTCTGTTCTTTTTTCAATGAGTGAAGATTTAAAAAGACTGTCGTCAAAATGGTTGGTTCTTTCGGGCATTCTTGAATCTGAAACAGATGCATTTTTAAAAAGAATGGAACTGGACGAATTTGATTTGATAAAAAAAGTTCAGGACAATGAGTGGTCAGGGTATTTATTTAGACGGAGATAAAATGGTTAGCAAAAAAAATGAGGACACTTTAACTGAAACCAAAGTTTTGGACATATCCAAGAGAGATGATCTGAGCCATCTTGGAGACAGATTCATTCTTCTTGAAATATATGGTCAGAATCTTGGTAAAAGGAGAGACATCATTGATGACACCATTATCATAGGTCGGGACGAAAGTTGTCATATCTCTGTTGATGATCCGAGTGTTTCAAGAAGACATCTTAAAATTTTTAAGGAATCAAGGATTTTTTATATTGAAGACCTTGGCAGCACCAATAAAACTTATGTCAATGATGAAATGGTAATCGGGACAAAGAGACTTGAAAACGGAGACAGAGTAAAACTTGGAAATACAATATTTAAATTCATATCAAGCAAAGATATGGAAGCGGAATACTATGACCAGCTGTATCAATTCTCGATAAGAGATGGACTTACCGGTCTTTATAACCGCAAATCTTTTGACGATAAGCTTGAAAGTGAGTTTTCAAGATGTAAAAGATATGGTCACCAGATGTCACTTGTAATGATCGACATAGACCATTTTAAGCCGGTAAATGATACTTACGGACACCTCGCAGGAGATGCCGTTTTAACAAATCTTGCAAAACTTTTCGGCAGATACTACAGAAGTGTTGATTTCATTGCAAGATACGGCGGTGAAGAATTTGTTGTCATCCTTCCCGAAACGCCCATTGCCGGAGCAGTTCTTACATGCGAAAGGATAAGAATGGCTGTTTCCAACAATGAAGTTCATGTGAACCAGCATACTATCAGAGTTACGATCAGTATAGGGATCGCCGAGTACAACAGTGACATGTCTTCTGCAGAAGCCCTCCTTGATGCAGCCGATAAAAAGCTGTATGAAGCTAAAAACAATGGCAGGAACAGGGTTGAATCTTAATGAAAGAATTTCTTGAGAAACTGTTCAGGATCCAATTTGTAAAATTTTGTATTGTGGGTGGACTTGGACTTGTCACCGATATGGTTGTTTTTTCTTTGATAAAAAATATTTTCAGTGTGGAGTCGAGGGTTCTACTCAACATAATCCCGCTGTTCGGATATATTGCGGCAGTTTCACAGAACTACCTGATAAACCACTTCTGGACATTCGGCGAAGAAATGTATGGAAAAAAGTTATCTACAAAAAAATACACCGGATTTTTCATTGTAAGTCTTTTTGCCTTGCTTCCAAGATATATTGTCTTTAACTCCATACTTGGACATTATGGAACACGCGGACTGTATCCCCACCTTGCAAATTTTGTCGGAATACTGGTTGGCACTGTCTTTAATTTCCTGGGGAGCAAATTTTTCGTATTTAAAAGGGATCGGAAATGATTTTCTTTAAATATGAAGCTCTTGGGAATGACTTCATAATCACTAAAGAGAGTTCAGTCGGCAATGTTGAGGCAGTAAAACTTTGCGACAGAAATTTCGGTATCGGAGCTGACGGTGTCATTGTCCATCTGAGATCAGAACAATATGACGCTGAAATGAAAATCATTAACAGTGACGGTTCGGTCCCTGAAATGTGCGGAAACGGATTCAGATGTTTTGTTTCATATTTGGTAACCGAATGCGGTTTTTCATCAAATCCTTTGAAAATAATGACAGGAAGAGGAGAACTGACCGCATATTGGTCAAAGAAAAATTCAGGAATAGAGGTTTCTGCAAATCTGGGAAAAGCTGAGTGGCTCGGAACCGGTCAAGTTGAGATCGGTAACATCCTTTTTGATCTTTACGGCATATCAATGGGTAATCCCCACATTGTTGCTGTGACATCAGGAGATATATCTGGTGAGATGGCAAAAAAAGTTGCAGAAGTTTTGCAGAAAAACAATTTTCTAGGTATTGAAGTGAACCTGGAAGTTGTTCAGGATATGGATATTGAAAACAGATCGGTTTCTGTGATCGTCAAAGAAAGAGGTGCCGGATTTACTTTAGGTTGCGGGACAGGAGGTGCCGCCGTTGTCAATGCTTTTGCTCAGCTCGCAAAAGAAAAAACCGGCTTATGGAATGTCTCTTTCCCTGGCGGTAAAGTGAAATATGAAATAATGGATAACGGAGAAACTGTAATGACAGGGATCCCTAATAAAGTTTTCAAGGGTGAAATTTGATGCCGGAAGAACAGAAGTCATCGATCACTATAGACATCACTTTAAGTGGAGATGGAGAAACTTCGCTTAAAACATTTACCGAAACAGTTGACAAAAGATCAAATGAAACAGCATCCCTTTATAAAGGTAAGCCGCTGAAACTTTATCTTGAGTTTCTGACAGAGCTTGCTCCTTATTTGAAGTCCGGAAAAGATATTACACCCTACCTTAAAGATATAGTCAAAATACTTGTTGAATCTAAAAGGTATTTCGATCTTGCGGCAATATTCAAGTTTTTAAAAACCCACAATGATCTGAAAACTGAAACAGGAAAGATATATGAATTGATGAAAGAGGTCGTTTCCCCTTATGTCAATGATCTGTTTACAAAATCTCTGACATATTCAAGCAGTGAACTGGATGATATGTTTGCAAATATTCTGGGCAATGACCATGCTCTTTTAATGGAATTGATAAGCCATATTTTCAAACAGTACAGCCTTTTTAATGCCACTTTATCGGAAAATATATACAGAAAGATAATTGAAATAGCCGGAAGCAACTTAAAAGGTTTCGTTGAGCATGCAGATGCCAGGTTCCTTGCATACTATCTTTCCACGATCCCCAAGTTGCCTTTTACTCCTCCTGAACACATTGCACAGTGGACCTCTCTCATTGTTTCGCAGTCAACTAATCCGGCACATACAAAAAAGATCATTGATGCGATGAAAGAATACCCTTCTGTTGATATTTTGCTGATATTTATGATCGCTCCAAGGGAAAATGACAGGTCGGAGGCAGTATCTCTGTTAAGAGATTGTGTTGACATGGGGATGATGGACAATGAAAGTTACAGGAATGCTTCTGTTTATTTCATTGAAAAGGCTTTGTCCGGTTCTTTTTACGACTTCCATTCCGTTTCAGGCAGCCAGAAAGAAAGTTTTTTGGCAATTATGAGCGTGGTGGGAGGAAGTGAGATAAAGAAGATCGCTGTTAATATTATCAGGGAACCGAACACCCATGGCGACCCGAAAATTACTGAAACGAAAAAAATATTTGTAACTCTTCTTGGAAGACTCTCTGCAAATGATCATGAAATAATAGTTACTCTCAATCAGATGCTTAAAGACAGCTCAATAGAGGAAGCTGTTAGAGAATCTTTAAGTAAAACCGTTGTAAACATCAGCGGTAAAGAGAGAGTTTAACTGTCCTTAATATTAAAATAATACTGAAAAGAAATAAGTTTATAAAACAATCGGGAGTCCTCATTATCATTGCACAGTGGTTTATATAAAGAAGGTGGGATGCAGAAAAATAGGCTGATACTGAAATTCCGAGCACTATTCCTGAAAAAAAGAAAAGGTCTTTAAGATTTTTTTTAACAAAAAAAAGGGAAAGAAGTATGAGAAGATATGAATCGGCAATTAAATAGCAAGTTGGAGTTATACCCAAAGTGGAACAGTATCCCCTGATTTTTATGTCACCCAGAACCAGATATATGGACATTATCAGTCCTGTGAAAGCAACCGGTATAATAAGTTTTTCTCTGATACTCAATGGCGGTTCAAAAAAAGACCTCAAAACAGACTCCATTTTTCAATTAAAGTAAACCATAAAGGGAGAGTGAAAAGAGAAGTTATTGTTGAAAAAGTAAGTATTCCGCTGATAACTTCTTTTTCAGAATCAATGAAATCGGCAAAAAAAGGAGAGATAGCAGCAGACGGCATTACTGATTCCAGCAACACCACTTTTTTAGTGATTGGATCCGGATCATAAAAAATAGAAATGAACATTACAGCGATCATTCCAAATATCATCCCGAAACCCAACCTGATAACAGTTCCCGCAAATACCGCTTTTAAATATTTTCTGTTCATAAAAAGTGAAAAAGAAAGTCCTACACTAAAAAGTATTGCCGGTATTGTTATCGCCGCAAAAGAATCAATACTGCTACTCAACCACAATGGGATCGTAATCCCACGGTAATTCATGAATAAAGCAGTAATTACAACTATGATGGGGATCAAAGCATTGCCTGCCAGTGCTTTACCGATCGTTTTGAAAAATGTTCTGTCAAATTTCTGTCCGGCAATAAGAGATATCAAAATAAGTCCTGAAAGAAGAAATACGGGCCAGAAAAAAACTGTAAAAAAGACTGCCCGTGTAAAACCACTGTCCCCATAAAAATGGTAAAGCACACCCCAACCTAAATATCCATAGTTTCCCATAAATGTAGCGAGACAGAAACTGTTTGATACCTTTTTATCGGGGGAGATAAACTTCCGCAGGGAAAAAACGGTCATGGCATAAAAAAAGGTTATGACTACAAAGGCGATCGAAGCCGGCAAAAGTTGAGAAATGTCCTGCACATTAGCAGTGTAGAGATTCTTGAAAATGATGAAAGGGACAGATACTTTTACAACAAATTTTCTGATCGTTCCGATTTCTTCTTCCCTGAATATCCGGAGTTGTTTAAATCCCCAACCGAGAAAAACAGGAAAGTTTATTACAAGTACAAGTTCCGGAATGCTCATCAGACAACTCCTACAAAAGACATTGACAGTCTAAAGCAAACTATGAATTAGTCAACTAAAGGATGTTTCATTGTTTTTTTTGGTTTAATGAGTTATAAGGGGAAAGCTTGTTGTTATTGGATTGTAAGGGTTTGATATGATGAAACAGATTTTACTATTCATTTTTATTGTTTTTATTCTTGCAGGATTGACAAGTTGCATTAAAAACAGGGAAAAGGAAGATGGTGGAGATGTTGAAGTGAAAACAACATTTGAAACTGAAGAGGAAGAGGATTGGAGAATTGCTGAAAAAAATGTTTCAGATTTTTTAGATTCTTTGAGATTATCAAAAAATGGTGGGGAAGACAATTTAGACTTGGAAATTGATGCTTTTCCTCATCAGGTCGGAAATTTATTCTGGTCGGAAATATCAATTGTGACAATGAAGCAAAGTGTTGCGGAAAAATATTGTCAGAAACTCGGGGGAAAGCTTCCCGGCATCGGTGATCTCAGGTCTTTGATAAAAAATTGCCCTACAACAGAAAAAGGTGGAAAATGTGGAGTGACAAATGATTGCACAGGCTGGATAAAATGCAGAAGTGCGGCATGTGGCGGGTGCAGGGTTTTGACAGATGGTTCTTACTCCGTTTTCGGTGACAGGGGATGGTTGTGGTCGTCATCCGGCTCTTCTGAATCTGATAATCTCGGATGGCTCATCAGTTTTGAAGATGGATTCATTTATGCAACAAAACCTTTTTACCATCGCTATGTCAGATGTGCTAAATGAATAAAAATCTAAAAACCTATATAACAATATCTTGCAATTAAAAAATTTATAGATAAAATCATCATAATTTAGTGTTGTCGGTTAGGATGGGTTTTATAATTTAATTTATAACGAATGCAGGGGGAAGCAATGTTAAGATTGCGGTTATTATCTTTTCTTTTTTTAACAGTTTTTTCATTTTCAACTTTAAGTGCCGTTGTTTACGGACAAATGCCGGGCGGTGAGCCTTATGCCGCATGGGAAGACGGATCTCAGGATTATTTTGTAATGTTCAACTCCACCATTATTAATACTGAAAGTTTTCTGGGAGATGACCCTAATAATCCACAGGGAGACAGATGCATAGATGAAAGTTCATTCACTTTGACGGGAGATCATATCCCGAGAGATGCCATAATTGAAAAGGCTTATCTGGTTTGGATGGGTGCAGTTGATCCTTCAAAAATGAACGACCCTACCGACAATACGGTAAGGTTCAGATTTGTTCAGGATGTAAACTCTTCGGTAGCTTTAGATAGAGAAGTCTCTGTCGGTGAACCGGGAGAGGGCCGGCTTTTAAGCGATGAAAATTCATTTGAATTTGAGAGTGTGGAATTCATAGATGATGTTTTGGCAGGTTGTTCTCCAACTTCCAGCAGCACTCACAATCCGAACCAGAAACTGGCATATTTTACTTACAGGAAGGATATCACCGATTTTTTTAATGCCATACATACTCTTGACAGAGAGATCAAAGAAGCGGACGAAGACGAAGAGGCCTTGATAGATGATTCCGTTTATTATGGCACATATACTTTCAGCGACCTTGAATGTACCGATCATGATAATTACCGTTGCATAACAACAATGGTAAGTGCATGGGCAGTATTTTTTATTTACAGATCACAGGAAGTAGGTTCCAAAAAAATATACTTGTATAACGGTCTGTCATGGGTGCAGGGAGATAAATCCACAGCAACGGTAAGTGGTTTTGAGTTGCCTAAAGATCCTGCAGTAAGACTTACCACAGTAGTTGCCGAAGGAGACCCTGATCTTTATAGGCCCCATCTTCCTCCGGAAGGAATTTTCCTTCAGGGAGAAGGTGCCACAAGTAAATTCAGACTCTGGAATAAATGTAACCCTATCACAGGCAACTATGTTGCAACTTTCAATCAGGTTTCTTCGATCATTCACTGGGATCCCAACAAAGAGGATAACATCACCTGTGTTTCTTTTGAAGATGAGTGGTTGAATTACGGTATAGATGCCGATACATTTCTTCTTGACAGCCAGAAAAACATAAATCTTCAGGAGCATTTGAGAAAAGGCAATACCTCAATGGAAATCGAACTTTCTGTGAATCAGGATGCAATTCTTACCAACTTCCTTGTGCTTTCAGTTGACAACAAAGGCTCAAACTTTGATATTCCACCTGAAGCCAGTGATCCCTCTAAATCAAGGCTTAACTTCCCTTATGACAGGGAAAAACACTTCTGCGGATGTCCTCCGGCAGACAGCAGTGTTACAGATTACTGGTGTATTGACAGTGGTACTCAGCACAGAGAGTTTTACTATTTTATAAAAGTTCAGAACTGGGGCGATGAAGATACGGGTGCTGTAAGGGTTTGGGATGAACTTGACCATAACCTTGACTATGTTCCCGGGACCACAGAATTTGCCACTAATTATGATCCGGCGAGTGACAGTTTTGATGACTGGGAAGTGATCCCGGATAAAGCGGGTGGGGTTTTCCCTCTTTCCGGTGAAGGTGTTGTTGTCAGCCCCAAAATGACAAACTGCAATCAGAATAACTGGACATGTAAAGATACGGTACTTATAAGGTACAAAGTAAAACCGAAGCCGGGAACACCTAAAAACCATGTTTTCAACAATCTGGCAAACATTAAAGATGCCAATGATGAGAGTGCTTACAGAACAAACCGTTCATTCCCTCTGAGACTTTCTCCTACACAATGTGTGAGAGACACTGAGTGTCCTACGCCTACTCCTGAAATGTGCGGCGGTATCAATGACCCGAAAGAATGCGGAGAGCCAGGTCTTCCGGGATGCGGTGACGGAATGGCATGTGAAGATTACAGGTGCGTGGATGATCCTGCGGTAACATGTGTAAACTCTTCAGGTGAATTCCAAATTGGTAAAAACACACCGCAGGACATGATAATTCCAAAAGACAATGATGGAATTCCTCTTATTGTAGGGCAATTTACCATACAGGTTAACAACTGTGAACCTGAAAAGTTCTTCAATCTTGACCTGGTAAGTTTGGAAGTTAACAGGAACAATGATATGAGATTCAGTTTTTCAGAGCTTGAACTTTTTCATGATGTTAACGGTAACGGTGTGATCGATGACGGAGACAGACTGGTAGCAACAGGAGAGCTTGACGGCACCACAGTCAGGTTTTATCCGGGCATAGTAGGCGGCAATATAAACAATGGCCTCAAAAAGTTCAGTGGATCCACATTGAGCTATTTTATTGTGAGAACGAAAGTTGATTATAATGGAAATGATGTTACAAGGGGCACGAAATTTAACTTTTTTATTGAATCCAGTTCAGCTATTGAGATCAGTGATCTGGGAACCTCTTTCATTAATGGTCCCAAAATAGATTTTGCAGAGTTTACCCTTGAACCTACAGGTGATTTCTTTATAGTGACAAGAGGTATGAACGATCCTGCTGTTCCCGGCTATAAAGAAATAAACAACAACATACCTGTTCTGCAAATAAAAACAAAAGCAGCGGAAAGATCCAACGAAATAACAAGAATGAATATCAGGGTTTCACCGGGCAATCATGTCAAATTCGGAGAGCCGAACGGTATTCAGGCAATATCATTATTTATTGACAGCAACGGTGATGGGCAAGGTAATATTGAAATTGCCAAAATTGATGCTTTCGATGGCATTTCAACATCTGTGTTTTTTACAGATTTTACACATAAACTTACCTATGCTCCCGGAGAAGTAAAATATCTGGTGGTAAAAGCGAAATTCAACATGAAAGATGTTCCGGAAGGTGAGCCACCTATGTCCGCAAGGATAAATATTCCCAGTGGAGGTATAACTCTGAGCGATACAGCAGCAGATGTGTATGAACTGCCTCTCCAGTCAAAAACATTTGTTTATCAGTGTGCTCCCGGTGATCCGGATTGTGCTGAAACGGACACTTCATCTCCTTCTTGTGACTGTACTTTAGTTTCGGTTGAAAACGGGTCTGCTTTGAGATTTCTTCTTTTTATGCTTGCTTTGTTCATTTTTGCATTCATAGGTAAGGAAAAAGTTTTTTGCAGTCCGGAAAAAAAATAAAAATAAATAAAACTTGGTGTATGTTCATCGGTATCTGATTCGGAGATAAATTCATGAAAAAAGTTTATTGCTTGCTATTTTTGTTTTTTGTTGTTGTTTCATTTCAGGCATCAGAGTGGACTTGTGTTTCCGACTCAGATTGTTCTCAGGCTATGAATTGTGTTGACGAGCTTTGCAGAATGAAAGCCGGTCAGTTCAGTGACTATGCCACTGTTGAAATAAAAATAGGAGAACACTCGCCATCTCAAGGTGGATCTACGAACATTGTTACTCCCCATCCTGCCTCAAATCTTGTTCTTGGTCAGTTTGAGATTTCCGCAAGACAGAGTGGAGCAGATGGCAAATACTTTCTGTTCAGGGAAATGGAGGCACTGGTTGCCAGCTCAACCAATCAGATCTCAGGTTCAAATTTTCGTTTGATCTATGATGTTAACGGTAACGGCAGGTTTGACGGATCTGATATAATAATTTCAAATGGCCAGGCTGGAAGCAGCAGAGTGAAGTTTACAGTTGATCAGAAAAATGCCACTTATCTTATGAATGTTGCAAACAACTTCCTTGTTGTGGGAGACTTTGAGCATGATGGTCCGATCGATTCAATAAAACCATTCGGTCTTGAGCTTGATCCTTCTTCAGATTTTGTTTTAAGGAACCAGAAAGATCTTTTCATTGTCAGTAACCAGAAGACAGTTTTTCCCAGATATGTTTTTGAGCCGGACAAGAATTATTTTATTTTTACTTCCGGAGAACATTTTCCAAAACCGCCGAAATGGGAAGAAATGAACGGAATGGCCGACATCATGCATTTAAGGATGAAATCTGTTGACGGGTCAAATGAACTGAAAACATTTCCGATAAGGGTGACACAGGCCTCGGCAAAGTTTGGGCACAATATTAAGTCAGTTTCTCTATACTTTGATAAAAACGGTGACGGGAAAGGTGATGAACTGATCGTTAAAAAAAGTTTTTCAGATGAAGATGAACTTTCTTTCACTTCAATTCAAATTCCTGAGGGAAAATTGTTCTTTTCTGAAGGGGAAGAAAAAAAGATCGTTGTAACAGCAGAACTGTTTCTTTATAATGGACAGACAGTTCAATTTAACATAAGTGATAAAGAACCGGGACTTCAAACAAAAATGATGTTTGCCGGGTTGCCTGTAACTACTCAGGTTTACAGGTACTCTTGTGATGTGTCGGATCCTTTGTGCAATGTATTTGTTGAAGAAGTTGAAGAGGTTGAAGAAAGCGGGGGTGGATGTTCCATTCTTAATCTTTAACATTTTATGCAAAACAGTTTGACTTTAATTGATGAATGTTTAACATAATTATCGTTGGTGTTGACAAAAATGATTTCAACAGTTTTTTGAGGTGTGTGATGATCAAAGTTAAATTTATTATTGTTTTAATGCTCTTTATTTTGCCGGGAATGCTTTTTCCCTCCACAGAGCTTGGTCCCGACCCTTCTGTTTATAGAGGAAGAGACCTGAAGTGGGAAGACGGAGCTTACGGGTATCATGTAATGTTTAAAACATTGCTTGAAAGTATGTCGCCAAATCCTGAGAATCCTCAGGCTGACAAGTGTATTGATCCTGCAAAGGGAAGTACATATAAACTTAATCCTACACATGTTCCGCCTGATGCAAATATCCATGAAGCTTTTCTGATATGGGCAGGTGCAGTCAGGACAACAAAGTTGCAGGATCCTACCGATCACGAAGTTTTGTTCAATTTTGTTTCTGAAGATGGAAGGATATCTGAGAATCAGGTGATTGCCGGAAAAAAAGCATTCAGAATAACAGAGTCTGAAGGTTTTGAATTTGAAGCTTTCCGTGAATCGGACAATCCAAGCAGAGCTTATTTTACATATCGTGTCGATGTGACAGACTTTTTCAGGTCCATACATGAAAAAGGGCGTGAACTGGGCAATGACTTTGATGGTTTTTCTCTTTATGGTGATTATACTGTTTCTCAGCTTGAGTGTACAGATGAAGAGATATACAAAGGTGACACACTTCTCGTTTCAGGCTGGATCGTTGTCATGGTTTACACATCAGTGGAAATAAGCCCGAAAAAATTGTATCTTTATAACGGTTTTAAGGAATATTGGCATGAAGAAACAGAGATCAATGTAACCGGTTTTGAATTTCCTTCAGATCCCGAGGTAAGGCTTACACTTGCTGTTTATGAGGGGGATGCAAACCTTGCTTCTTTGAGCAATCCCAGAGGCGGCCCATTGATACCTGAGAGTCTCCAGGTTCAGGGAGATCAATATGGCTGGCTTCTTTTGAGTGACAAATGTAATCCTGAAGCTTTCAGGTCTGATGGAATGACCAGTCTTACATATACCGAGATCTTTAATTCCGTATCTTCGGTCTATGGCTGGAATGATACGGAGCCTACATGTGTGGGCGGTGTTCCTCCGATGTATAACTTCGATGAAATGGAATGGGGAATGGATGTTGATACCTTTGTAATGGATTCGTCCTTAGACGGTGCTTATGCGGCACACTTTAACAGAGGCGGGCAGAGGATAGGTCTGAAGATCGGTGTTAATCAGGATATGATCATAACAAATTTTCTGATGGTTTCAGTTGATACCAAGGCACCCACTTTTGATATTCCCGGTGAGAATGAAAAAGTGATATGCTCTCCTGCAAACCAGCCTCTTACATGGTGTGATGACGGTGATCATACTTTTGCGATAAGGGTTCAGAACTGGGGAGATGATCTTACAGGAAGAGTAACTGTCAGAGACACCATTCCTAACTACATGACTTATGTTCCCGGAAGTACCGAATATGCAACTGAGTTTGATGTGGTAGACGGTAAAAAGATAGCCAAAAGATGGATACCTGTTCCCGATGATGATGGAGGGGGTTTCCCTCTTGAAAGAGGTTTGAGGGTAAAAGACACTATGGAATTTTGTCCTCCTGGGTCTAACTATCTAAGTTGTGAAGAATTTGTAATAGTAAGGTTCCGTGCCACAGTAAATCCTGGAACTCCCAAACATGCTGTAATTGAAAATGTTGCACAAATTGAAACTCCGGGATTCAGTCCTTACAACACAAACCTTGGTATTCCCATAAGAGTTCTTTCTGCCACTGGCGGTTGTGTTGCTAAAGATGAAGATATTGACCTCAGTGATTGCGGGGGAAGGGCTGAACGGGGATGTGAGTCTGATGATGATTGCGGAGAATTTCAGGTTTGTGACACTGACAACGGAATGTGCATGGATGACCCCAGCATAGTAAGATGTAAAGACAGCGATATAAAGGTTTCTGTGGGGAGAAACTCTCCTACAAATGATGTAATATTCATAAAACCCGACACATCTAACCTTGTAGTAGGTCAGCTTGAAATAGTTAATCTTTCGGAGGAGGAATGTTACTTTAATCTTTCTTCCATCAATTTGAATGTAGCTGTTGATGATAACAATGTCCAGATAACAAATATCCGAATGGTTTATGATGAAAACAATAATGGGATTGTTGACGGGAAAGAATCTGCTATCGGTAAGACCGATATGCTGACCGCAGGAACTGCGAGGATCACCTCAAATGACAACTATACAAACAGGCTTTGGGGCGATAGACCGAACAACATTCTTTTTGTAGTGGATGTTGCCTACAGAGAGGGGGAAAGGATTACACAAAGTGCATCTTTCACCCCTTCTATTGACAGGGAAGGAATTGTTATTTCAGATGGAGGCAAACCTGTTGTCAGTGGTCTTCCTATAAATGGTTTCAGCAAATTCCAGATCGAACCGGATGATGCTTTTATAATCACTAAAACTGACAAAGATCCTGAAATTCCTCAAACAAAGGATATGAACACCACAAGAGATATTATGCATTTAAGAGCTGTTTCAAATGGTGAAGATGATAAAATTACAAGTATAAGGCTCAGAATACCGTCCGGCGGAAATTATGTCAATTTCGGTGCAGGTATTTCATCTGTTGCTATATATGAAGATACTAATAACGATGGCAGCGGCGACAAAAAGATTGCATCAGTAAATGCTACAGAAAGTCCGACCATTCATACTTTCAGGAATCTTGATATTGAAATGAAAGAAGGTGTTGAAAGATTTTTTACCATCCGGGCATCATTAAACCTGAGTGAAAATGATAAAATGAGAATTCAGGTGCAGACAGTTGAAGTTGATAGTAAAAGAAATGTTCTCGGGACTCCTATAAACAGCAAAGAGTATCACTATGTTTGTGACCCGATGTATGAAGTCTGTGGCGATGATGGTTGCACATGTACTATGGTTTCAGTAAATGATTCTGATGGTATCAAAGCAATTTTTATGCTTCTTTCTATCCTTTCTCTGATGATTTTCTTCAAAAGAAGATCAGGGGTTATCCAGCAGTAATATTAAAAGTTCCTTAACTTTTTCAAAATAAAGGTTGACAACAGACATATCATCAATACTATTACACCTGCAATTGAGGTTGCGGGATAGAGCAGCTGGTAGCTCGTCGGGCTCATAACCCGAAGGTCGTTGGTTCAAATCCAACTCCCGCGACCATTTTTTTTGCTTCACTTTGTTTCTATTCTTGACTATTTCTAAGAAATTGGCATTATTTAAGTGTGTGTCAGAAGACAGTTAAAGATCTGTTTGGCTGTTTTAAGAATTTTTTTGTGCGGGGAAACAGAAATGATCAATTTAAAGAAAATTATTTTTTATGTTTTTGTGTTTGTTTTTGCGGTTGCTTTTATTTCGTGTTCCAAAGATGATGCCCGGATCAACGATGATGATGAGGTAATGGATGATGAAAAGGTTGTCATTGTTGATGAAGAAGAGGAAATCATTGATGAGGTTGTTGTTGAAGAACCTGACGAAATCGAGGTTCCTGATGAAATTGAAGAACCTGACGATATAGAAGAAGATGACGAAGATCCTGATGTTGATCCGGAGCCTGAACCTTATGATCCGAGAGTTGCTCCTGCACTTTGCGGAATGAAGGAATATCAGTGGGTTGATGATCCCACACTCGGCTTTATTCTTGAACATAAAAGAATTCTTCAGGGACAAACTTCCCGGGAACTCTTACTTATTGCCAAAACTACCCAACTTGGTGATACTGTAAAACTGAGAAGAAATCCCGCACACAGTGTAAAAGTTTATGTTGTGAGATATCAGACTCAGGATAAAGGAAAACTTGTAGATGCAACAGGATTTATTGCAGTTCCTGACAGCGATCAGACTTTCCCTGTTTTAAGCATTCTTCATGGAACTGTTGGGCTTTCTGATGAATGTTCGCCGACAAAGGACACATCAATGGAAGGTCCGGGGGCAATTGCCGCCCTTCTTGCATCTTTTGGATATATTGTTGCAGTTCCCGACTATATCGGGCTGAAAAGTATGGGAACTCCATCAACTGAGCTTCACTCATACTTGATAGGTGAACCGACAGCCATAGCATCTCTTGATATGATAAGGGCTGTCCCTAATTTTCTTGCGATCGCAGGAGAAAAAGCAAAGGCAGGTGATTCAATAATATCAGGAGGTTCTCAGGGTGGTCATGCAGCGGCATTTTTGACGAGGCTTGCTCCTTATTATGCTCCTGAAATAAATATAAAAGGTGCAGTTTGGGGAATTCCTCCAACTGATCTGGAGGCACACATGGAAAAAGCATTGAATGAAATGATAAGTGCTTCCGGTAACACGGCTCTTTTTCTCCTTTCTTCAAATGAGTGGTACACAAATAATCCTGATAACTATTCTCAAGTATTCATTCCCCCTTTTGATACCGATCTTTATGCTGCGGCATTAACAGGCTGTGATCTTGGAAAAGAAATAAAAGATATTAATGAGCTTGAAGATTTTTTTGCACAACCTCTTCTTGAAAGTGCCTCTACAGATCCGTTTCTTTTTGACTATGAACCATGGGCATGCTATGTGAGAGAAAATTCAGTTGTAACAACATCTATTCCTAGAATTGATAACACTCCTGCATTTATGATACTTTCGGAAAATGACACACTTGTTTTTTCTTACATAGAAAGAGATTCTTTTCTTAAACTTTGTGATCAGGGCTATCAGATACAGTTCAAAGAATGTGCCGGAGCAAGCCATGCAAGAGGGTTTCTCTGGTCACTTGATGAACAGCTTGACTGGCTTGATGCCAGAATGAGAAATGAACCCCTTACCGATTACTGCGTGTTACACGATCCCGTAAAATGTGACAGCGATCCGAGCTAAAAAAAAATAATAAAAATCCACTATTTTTGTCACTAAAGGTCTGTATGCCGGTTTTTTGTTAATTTTCGAGGAGGAAAATGATGAAGAAGTTAAGTTCAATTTTAGTGATTTTTGTAGTTTTTATGTTTTTTGCTGTTTCGTGCGGCAGTTCAGATGACAATGGTGACACAGGTGATACCGGAGATGCCGGAGATACCGGAGATACCGGAGACACTGGAGACACTGGAGACACTGGAGACACTGGAGACACTGGTGAAGAAGATAGTGAAATCCAGCTTAAATATCAGAAGGCTGATGAACATGCAGAAAATGTAACGAGTGAGCTCTCGGAAGCAAATACCGCTTTTGCGGCAAAGATGTTCGGTGCTCTTTCTCAAGAAGAGAAAGGTAAAAATATGATGATCTCTCCTCTTTCAATTTCTATTGCACTTGCAATGACAATTAACGGAGCAAGCGGAGAAAACTTTGAAGAGATGAAAGAAGTGATGGAATTTGGCAGCATGGATATGGAAAAAGTGAACGAACAGTTTTATCATCTTATTCAGAGTCTTGTTGAAGCAGATAAAGATATGATCCTTGCGATAGCAAATTCAGTTTGGATGGATCTTGCTTTTGAGCCGAGAGTTAAAGAAAAATTTCTTGGTATTCTGGATGAATTTTATGATGCGGCTGCTTTTGCTCATGATTTCCGTGATCCCGCTACAGTTGATATAATAAATAGCTGGGTTAAAGAAAACACGATGGAAAAGATAGAAACCATAATTGAAGAGATAGGGCAGAACACAGTAATGTATCTTATCAATGCGATCTATTTTAAAGCTGCCTGGACAACCACATTTGATAAAGATGTCACCTATGATGGACAGTTCACACTTTCTGACGGATCATACAAAACTGTCAAAATGATGACATTTAAAGAAGATCAGGAGTTCATGTTCCATAATTCAGGTTGGGACCCGGATGATTACAGTGTTGTAAGACTTCCTTACGGAAGAGGTAAATTTGCGTTTTACGGAATAGTTCCAAACAGTGGATCAATTGATACACTTATTGCCGATATAGCGGAAAAAGGGATAGATCATTATATCTCAAGCCTTGTTAAAACAGAGGTTCCGGTGATGATGCCGAGGTTCAAGTTTGAATATGAAAAATCGCTGGTTGATATTTTTCAGACACTTGGAATGGAAAAAGCATTTGACACAGGCGGATTGCTTGAACTTGCTGAGGATGGCGAAGATCTCTTTATTTCTGACATAATCCATAAAACCTATATCGAAGTAAATGAAGAAGGGACTGAAGCTGCTGCTGTAACTGCCGTTGAAATAGGCGAAACATCAATGCCCTCAGGGTTTTACGGAACCAGACCATTTGTATATTTCATAAGGGACGACCGCTCAGGCACAATCCTTTTCATCGGTAAAGTTGAAGATCCCACAGTGGAAAACTAATCTTTAAAATAAATCCCGTAGTTTGTGTTTTGATGAATTGAGAAAGAAGCTTTTTCAAGCGGTTTTAGCGGTGAACTGTATCTTTGCGGATCTCCCAATTGCATTCCGTGATCTGAGGTGAATATCACGACTGTTGAATCAAGTATTCCCCATCTCCAGAGCCATTCAAAGATAAGCTCTATGTTATGATTTATGTGTCTTAAAACATCATAAAGGAGATCTCCGTGAGGACCTTTGTCGTGTCCTACGGCATCACTTGTCATGAAGTTTATTATGGCATATCCCGGTCTCGGATTGGGACCGCTGCCGAAAAGTATTTCAAGTTGCGAAAGGAGAACAGCTTCAGTTGCCTGTACCGCAAGGTGTTTGTACTCACTTACAGGAATTGTGGGAAGAGATGTCCCTTTTGCAGGCATGAGTGTTGAGAAATTAAGTATTTTTCCACTCCTGTCAACAAGCTCAATGTCAGAAGTATCAGCTCCTTTTACTGAAGGACAGAAAATACTCATTGTGTATCCCCCGTCTGACATACCCATTTCCCATGTTCCGAAAACCCTTTTTACAGCTTCATGAAGTGTTTCCCCTTCAGGAAGTACAGGATCAAAATACTGGCTTGTACCGACAGTTTCAACGATCGGGC
>SLGQ01000279.1 GCA_007136595.1 Candidatus Sumerlaeota bacterium
AACTGTTTTGATGATTCTGCGGTTGAACGCATCGTATCTGTATGCCGCAATCACCGTGCTTCCTTCACATTAAATCATATCTATTTACGAACACTTCTTCATTCTCTAAAACAACTTATCAATCTAAAGGCGATGTGTAAAGAAAAAAAGTGGAGCTGCCGACTAAATTGCCCTCAACATCTCAGCAACTCCGGCATCCATTTTGGAAAAGCCGAAACATTTTTTACCGAGATCTTTCAGTGATGCTCCAAAATGATAAAGGTCTTTGTCATCAATTATCATGAATCTGTCGTGAGATTGATTAAATTCCTTTATTTCAGCGGGCGGGAATTGTTCGTTGAACTTTTTTAGATCAAGGAGAAGCTGTTTTGAAAGGTTTTTTGTCATTATTTTCAAATGCACTCCCTTTTTCCGCTTAGAAAATAAGGTGAGAACGGTATCATCAACATAATTGTCTATCAGAACTATAGATTTTTCTGCTGACCGGACAATATCTGAGACCAGTTTATATGCATCAAAAATCTGCCCTTGAAAGAATATTCCTTGTTTGAAGGAAGTTTGCTCTTTATCCATTGCTTTCAGAACATAATTTAATTTTTTATCGGTCTCAATTTGTTTAACTTCAAGATTGCTGATGCGTTGAAATACAGAAGCGTTTTCTAACATAAGGTGACGCATTGCTACAAAAGCTCTAATTATCATAATATTTACTTCAATAGCTCTATCACTGGTGATAACCGCAGAAGCAGCAGAAACACCTTGCTCTGTAAAAACAAAAGGCAATGATCCTCCAAATTGTTGTTTTGAAGGTGTCGCAAAATGCGACACCAGGAAATCTGTTTCAATATCAGTAAGTTGGAACATAAAGTCAGGAGGAAATCTTTTTATGTTTCTTTTTATCTGCTCTCTCAATCTTCTTGGTTCAACACCGTAAAACTGAGCCAAATCTTTATCCAGCATCACCTGCATTCCCCTGATAGCAAATATCCTGCTTTGGATATCATCAACTTTTATTATCTCATTTGACATAGCAACCTCAAAATCTGCATCTATATCTGATTTGATAATAATTATTTGATTTATATAATCAAGAAAATGTTTTAGAGCGTTTCGGTGTTGGAGAGAACTTTCTGAGTTCATCCTGTTTCTGTGTGTCAGCAACGGGAGCGAATGGGTTTCTGACAAACACCCTTCTCGGAGTTCCAGCAGTTCCTTCAACTTCAACACTTATCACCGGACCAGCTTCGTGGAGGGATTTGCCACCGAACTATCCTCCCAAAACACCGGCATTGATCAATAGTATTGCAATGGATATTCCGTAAAGGATCAGGGGACGCACACATTCCCTGAAGTATATTGCAATGAACAATAAAATAATCACGGGGAAAAACAGACAGAAAATTCCCCAGACAAAAGCTTTTTTAAATGCCGTGATAAGCAGCATTATGTGTGCGATCAGTGCGATTACAAAAGCAACAACATTAAGTACATCCATTTTTCACCTCTTTTTATATTCAGGTTGAACAAAATCGAATTTTCTTCATTCTCTAGAACAACTTATCAATCTAAAGGCGATGTGTAAAGAAAAAAGTGAAGCTACCGGCTCTCTATTACTGGTGTAACAAACTGTGATACCAAGAAAATGTTTTAGAGTTCAACCTTGGGGGTAGTAGTCGGGAAGAGGTTTTTCGATATTTCTTTTAACTTCAAGAACCTCAACAAGTTCAGCGGGTTCTATCCTGAAAAGAGAGCCTTTCCCCTGATAAAATCCGTGGTGTTCTATCATGTGGATATTAAGGTCGGTATAAAACACTTCTCTGCCGAGTTTAAGGTTTTTCACAACTGTATTTTGTTTTCCTATCATAACTTGTTCATCAAAAGGAGAAGGGAGCGCCCCTCTTGCAGATTCCACTTTTACTTCAAAGTTATCTTCAACTTTCTCGAACATTCCAAGTCCGGCAAGACCTTTGTCCCTTAGTTCTTTCATTCTATGAGCAATTTTTTTATGTGTAGTATTGAGCCTTTGAACTTCAGCATCATCTTCAATGAGTATATCTATGAGATTTCTTTTTTCATTTCCGAGAAAGCCGCACTGGGTGATAACACCGGGCTTCATCCTCTCCTGTGCTCTTGTAAGATCGGGCGACTGCTTCATTTTAACCTCCCGTTAAAACTTGTCGTAATATATCTTTTCTTCTTTTACACCCTTTGATTTCAAAACTTCAATAACTGCATTTATCATTCCGGGACTTCCACAAAGATATGCTTCAGTATTTGCTCCATCCTGAAGATAGTTTGCAAGAACATCTGTCACCTTGCCTGTTTCTCCATCCCAGTTATCTTCAGGTGTTGCACTGCTCAAAGCCGGGACAAATTTAAAATTCGGGATCTTTTCTTCAAATTCTTTCATCTTTTCAAGAAGAAAAAGGTCTCTTCTCCCCTGTGCTCCGAAAATGTAGATGACATTCCTTGTTATTTTATTCTCTTCAATGTAATGAAGCAGCGATTTTATCGGAGCCATACCCGATCCCCCTGCAACGCAAACTATGTCGGCATCTGTTTCTCTAAGATAAAAGTCACCATAAGGACCAGTTACCGTAAGCTCATCGCCCTCTTTAAGATGGTTATGGACATAAGTTGTGCAAATACCGTTTGGAACAAGCCTGATCTCAAGCTCGACAACCCCTTTTTCCGAAGAAGATGATGAAATGGAATAAGCTCTGTAAACCGATTCATCTGAAAGTTCATATTCAGGAACCTGTATCTGAACAAACTGTCCCGCCTTGAAAGTAATTTCATCCGGCTCAAGAAGCTGAAGCCTGACCTCTTTGATATCGTGAGTCAAATCCTTAATGGAGATGACTTTTGTCCGGAATTCCTTAACATTGAAAAGCTCTTCAGGTATCTCAATTTGAATGTTCCTTTTTACTTTAAGCTGGCAACTGAGCCTGATATTTTCAGCCTGTTCTTCTTTGTCAATATAAGTAAGCTCAGTTGGAAGATAATCTCCACCCCCTTCTGTCACCTTGCATTTGCATAAGCCGCAGGAACCTCTTCCGCCGCATGCAGAAGGGATAAAAACACCCTCTTCTTTCAAGGTATTAAGAAGCGTTCCACCACCTTCGACAATATGTTTGTGTTCTTTATTGATAACAAGTTCCATTTCTCCGTAGTTTCCAATAGTTGCATCAGCAATTACCATAAGAACCGCAAGAAAAGTGGCGATCCCGGAAACGATCAGGATGCTCTGCACTAATTCAAAAACTTGAAATTCCATCGTTCCCCCTTGTCAGTTAAGAGTTATCATTCCGGTAAATCCCATGAACGCCATTGACATTATACCTGCAATAATAAGAGTTATCCCTGCCCCCTCAAGACCTTTGGGAACTTTTGAATTTGCCATTTTCTGTCTGATACCTGCCATTATGATTATCGCAAGCATCCAGCCCACTCCGCTTCCTGCACTGAAAGAGACAGCAGAAAGAAAAGTATATTTTCTTATTATCATAAAAAGTGCGGCACCAAGTATCGCACAGTTGACAGTTATAAGAGGAAGAAATATCCCAAGAGCGTTATACAAAGTTTCGCTCACCCTTTCAATTATCATTTCAACAAGTTGGACAAAAGATGCAATAACGATGATAAAAACTATGTACATGAGATATTCAAGTTTGTAAGGGACAAGAAGATACTCATATATCACCCAGTTGATGGCACTTGTGAAAGTCATTACAAAAACGACCGCCATCCCAAGCCCCACAGCAGTTTTAACCTGTCTTGAAACAGCAAGAAAACTGCACATTCCAAGATACATGGTAAGAAGTATGTTGTTAGTTATTGCCGCGGCAAAAAATATGGCAACTACTCCGATAGATTCAGGTGCATTCATTTTTTCACCTCCTCAGTGTCAGGAATTATCATCCCTTTAACTATCCAAATAAAAACAGCAAGCATGAAAAATGCTCCGGGAGCCATTACCATTATTGACCAGTTGACCCACCAGTCACCCATGACAGATATCCCCCAGACAGTTCCGCTTCCAAGCAATTCTCTGAAAAATGCTATTACAAGAAGAACATAGGCATAACCGATACCGCTTGTAAACCCGTCAATAAAACTGAGTCCCGGCTTGTTGTTAAGAGCAAAAGCTTCCGCTCTTCCCATTATTATGCAGTTTGTTATGATAAGCCCGATATATGCCCCGAGCTGTCTTGATATTTCAGGGAGATAAGCTTTTAAAACAAGATCCACCACAATTACATAAAATGCAATTATGAGGGTGGAAACCATCATCCTTATTCTTGGCGGGATCCACTTTCTAAGAATTGATACCGTAGTATTTGAAAGAGATGTCGTAAAGATCAGACCTGCACACATTACAACAGTGTTTTCAAGCACATTTGTAACAGCAAGCGTTGAACATATTCCAAGTATCTGAGCAAAAACGGGGTTTTCCCTTCCAATATTTGCCAGAGTTATTTTTCCTGCTTCCGGAGCCATTACAGACCTCCTTTTTTTATTATTTCAGGGGCATCTTTTATCGTTTCATTTATCATTGATTCAACAGCTTTTGTTGTTACTGTTGCACCTGTTATCGCATCAAATTCATCAAGTTTATCACTTTTCGTACCTTCAGGAACCCTTTTTAAAGGACCTTTTTTCCCTCTGAACTGCTCCTTGAACCAATCTTCAGTTATTCTTGCTCCAAGACCGGGAGTTTCACTATGTTTAACAAAATCAAGTCCTTCTATATTCTTAAGATCACCGCTTAAACCGACATGCCCCACTATTTCTCCCCATAAACCTTGACCTCTTGAAACAAGCACTTTCATAACTTGTCCGTCCTCTTTTTTCACATCGTAAAAAATAGGCTCGCCGGCACTGTCTTCTTTAACTTCGACCCTTTCAAGAAAAAGCTTTTCAACTTCAACAGGAGAATCAGGAACAGTTATTTGTGCAGTGTAAAGCACCGATCTTTTCAAAAAAAGCGATTCATTCCTTAAAACTGCTTCTTTTGTTGCAAGATAAACGAATGAAACTATTCCCACAAAAAAAGAAGAAACAAGGAACATGAAAACTATGGTAAATATTCTCTGTTTTGTTTTACTCTTTTTTGCCATTATTTCCCTCCCTGAGAACCTTGTGGCGAAAGAGCCGCTTTCTTTTTCTTTTTCTGCTCACTGATAGCATAGTCAGTTATCGGACCGAGCATGTTTCCAAGAAGTATTGCAAACATCATCCCTTCGGGCCAGACAGAAAAAGTTCTTATCACAGATGTAATAGAACCGATAAAAAGACCGTAAAGGATTTTTCCCATATTTGTTTTCGGAGCACTCACAGGATCAGTAGTCATAAAAAAGAGTCCGAGCATGAATCCGCCGGTAAGCATCGCACTAAGAGGATCGATCGCATTATTAATTCCGAAATACCAGAAAAGAGTCTGGGGAACAAGAAGACCTATCACTGTAGTTATTATGATCTCTCTGCTTGCAACTTTTTTTATTACCAGATAAAGACCGCCAAGTATTATTGCAAGAGCTGAAGTTTCACCTGCCGAGCCTGAAATGTTCCCTAAAAAAGCACTGAGCCAGATACTGCTCATTGTCCCCTGCCCTTCTGAAAGGACAGTTGCGCTTGTAATGGCATCAGGTGCATAAGAAAAAAGACCGCCAATTGCTCCGCCAAAAGGTTCATACCACATTCCTGTCATATAAACGGCAAAAGTTACATATATGAAAGCTCTTCCCACAAGAGCCGGATTAAAAATATTCTTACCGAAACCGCCGAAAACCATCTTTCCGAACACCACTCCGAAAACTATACCCACTACAGCCATCCAGAGAGGAAGTGAAGGTGGAACGATCATCGCAAAAAGCATGTTCGTAACAAAAACAGACGATGAAACCTGCTGGTTATATTTTTTTGCAAAAGCATACT
>SLGQ01000082.1 GCA_007136595.1 Candidatus Sumerlaeota bacterium
AAAAGTTTGCGGAATAATTGCAAAGTCTCTCTCGTATAAGAACAAGTGTTTTTTTCTTGCCGGGATAGGGATGAATGTTTATCTGCCTGATGCAGACACTCGGTTTGAGTGGGAAGCCGGAACTTTAAATGGCGGGGGAATTTCAGTTTCTACTGGAGATGTTCTAAAAAGGCTCATAATTGAAACAGACAAAGCTTTTTGTTGTTCCGATCAGGAGGTCATTGAAAAATTCAAGGCAGGTATCCAGTGGATGAAAGGGCGGAAGATCCGGTTCACACAGGACAAGATAAAATTTTATGACGGAGTTGTAACAGGGTTTGGAGAAGAAGGTTCTTCTATAAAGATAGACCTTCTTGGAGAGGAAAAAGAATATTCAACTTTATCTATTTCCGGGATTTCAGATCGATCAGGTCAAAATCTTGCCAACTGAGCTGAACCGTCAGGGCAGGATATGTTCATAAGGTTTCCGAGGTATATTACAGCATCACATTTATAAACAAGGAAAAAATCAAATTCATAATTTGATTTTGATGTCTCTTTAAAACTTCCCAGAAAAACAGTTGCACCTTCTTTTTTGATGTCACCGGTACAACCTTGCTTTGGAAGAAATTCATAAACTTCACCTTCCTGAAATGTAATAAGGGAAAGTCCCGAAAATCTCACAGTCCATTTTCCTGCTATTTCTTTACATTGATCAAAATTGGGTGGAGAGCAGTTGTTGTCTATGCAGTACCAACCGTCATCACACATACTGTCAATAAGACACCATGAAGGTGATTTGGGAACGCAGTCATTATAAACTCCGTTAAATTCACATTTCAGTCTTTCATCATTGCAGTGTTCATCTTCATAACATTTGTTCCTTGACTTGCACACACCGCCAAGACCGAGCACAACATCACAATATTCAGCAAGATGACAATCTTCATCTTTTGTGCAGAATCCTCCTCCGGCAAATTTGCAGGCAGTCCAGTTTTCCTCCACAGCACAAGCTTCAATTAAACCGCAATCATCATCATCCAGACATTCGTTTGCATATACACACTCATTTTCAGGTTCCATCACTTCACATTTGTATCCAAACTTGCAATCAGTATGCTCTTCACACGGTGCAGTATTAATACACTGATAATGACCGTCTTCAAAAATGCACTCTTCTTTATTGTTGCACTGTTCATCGCTTGAGCACTTGTTTTTTGACCGGCATATTTTCCCGATTCCCAATCCAGAGTCTTCACAAAATTCACCTTTTCCGCAATCTTCGTCTTTCGTACATATTTTAGGTGAAGTGTTCACAACACATTCGTTCCAGTGTTCCATTTCGACACATCTCTGCATGCCGGGACAATCATAGTCATTGTCACAGACCCCTATTTTTATGCATGCTCTGGGATCCTGAAAATAGTCACAAATAAACTGCCATGCACAATCGGTATTAACTTCACACATGTGGATAGGCACTTCTTCTTCATCCGGCATTTCGCCAGGTTTTTCATCCGGCTCTTCGTCAGGATAATCGTTCTTGTCAATAGTTTCGTGGTCATCCGGCTCAGATACTGACTCATCAATGATTTCCGGCTCTTTGTCGGGGGATTCAGCATCTTTTTCAATATCGTTAATGTCTTCATCAACGACATCTATATCTTTGCTTTCAGACTCATCCGGAAGCCTCAAAGGGTCGTTGCAGGAAGCTGAAAAGACAGAAAAAATCACTGTAACTGCGATAAAAGAAAAAAAACTCTTCATGTTGACATCCTCTCACACATAAACCAACTGATACCATTCTATACAAAATAATAATTTACTCAATCAAAATTTTTTATATTACGATTCTTTACTTAATTAAACTGTTCTGATAACATTATTCCGGCAAAATTGAGAGGCGTAAAAATGGATAAAAATTCAAAACTTTTTGTAGCAGGGCATAGAGGACTTGCCGGAAGTGCAATAGTAAGAGAATTGACAAGAAAAGGTTATGACAATCTTATTCTTAGAACTTCAAAAGAGCTTGATCTCCGTGACAACAATGGTGTCGACAACTTTTTTGACAAAGAGAAACCTGATTTTGTTTTCCTTGCGGCGGCGAGGGTTGGTGGAATAGGTGCCAATGCAAATTTCCGGGCGGAAATGATCTATGACAACCTGATGATACAGTCAAATGTAATCCATAGTTCATGGAAACATGGCGTTAAAAAACTTCTTTTTCTCGGTTCAAGCTGTATTTATCCAAAATTTGCTCCCCAGCCTATGAAAGAGGAACACCTTCTTACTTCGGAACTGGAATACAGCAACGAACCTTATGCTGTTGCAAAAATTGCCGGGCTTAAAATGTGTGAAGCATACAACATTCAGTATGGAACAGATTTTATATCTGTAATGCCTACCAACCTGTACGGAATTAACGATAACTTTGATCTGGAAAACGGGCATGTACTTCCTGTTATACTGAGAAAATTTCATGAAGCGGTAAAAAACAATAAAAGCCAAGTTGAACTTTGGGGGTCGGGGCAACCTAAAAGAGAGTTTCTCTACAGTGATGATCTTGCAAAAGCAGTTATTATGGTAATGGAAAAAGTTTCGTTTAAAGATCTTTCAATAGGTGAAAAAATAATAAACACTCACATTAACATAGGGACGGGCAAAGATATTTCAATAAAAGATCTTGCGTTGATGATAGCCGGAATTACAGGTTTTAACGGAGAAATTGTCTGGAACACTGCTAAACCTGACGGGACTCCGCGAAAGCTTCTTGATGTTGAAAAGATATCTGCTTTGGGCTGGAAAGCTGAGACGGAACTTGATGAAGGGATAAAAAAGCTTTATGACTGGTATATTGAAAATGAGTGAAAAAACTAAAACGGTACTCTGTTTTCTCTTTTTCATAGCAGTAATTCTTACAAGGATATATTTTGAAACATCTGTTTTTGCTTCAAAAAGTTTTTTTAACTACTTTGTAGTGATCCATCATTTATGCTGGTATATTTTTGTTTTTTACTATTTCTCTTCATGTAACAGATACATCTTAAAAATGAGCCCTTCAAAAATAAGATATACGGCACTCCTTTCCCCTGTAATTATGATTCCTGTGGTACATGCCGCCATAAGTGGAAAAAATCTTGATCTGGGGTATCTTGACGGCAGTTTAAAAGAAAATTTGATCCACATGGCGACACTTTACAGGAACCACCCTAAAAATGGAGAGTTTTTCATTGAAATGGTCATTCTTTTAGCCATATTCATTGCCGGATCATGGTTTTTTTCAAAAAGTTGGAAAAGGACTCTGCTCAATGTTTTGGCAGGGTTTTACGGGAGTATGATCTTTGCGGGACTCCATTTGTTCGGTGTTGCTCCAAGAACAAAAGCATATTTCCCGATAAACACGGCACTTCAAAACCATCAGTTAATGTCTCTTATCTATTTTTCTCTGGCGGTACTATTTTTTCTCATATATTCGTATCCTGAAATCAGAAGCTATCTGTTGCATGATAAAATAAGGTGGCTTATAACCCTTTTTGCGGGGATACTCCTTTCTTTGACTTTGAATTTAATGTTTTTTGAGAAATTTTATCTGAAATCGCCTCGTTTTTTCGACTACTTACTTATGTTGTTTCCATATATGGTTCTTCTGGCAGGGACAAATTCTATCGACAGTTCAGTTAACGGCAAATTTAAAGCCGGCAGATTTTTTCCCTCTTTTTTTTCTGTTGTCGGGATACTGATAATTACCGGAATTTATCTCCGGATTTAGAACATGAAATTTAGCAAGATATTTCTCCGTATCATTTATGAGATAAAAAGGGTTGCGACAGGCAAACCTTTCATAGCTGAAGTTGATATAACCGACAGATGTAATTTAAGGTGCAGTCACTGTTACCACTTTCAGGAAAAAGGTGATGCAAAAGGACAAGAAGAGCCTTCTGTTGAAAAATGGAGAGATCGTTTCAGCGAACTTCACAAAAAAGGGATCAGGATGATCATGCTGATGGGTGGAGAACCTATGCTTCGTCCCGATATTGTTCAACTTGCAGATGAAATGTTTCCGTTTGTCGAGATGATAACTAACGGCACGATCCCTGTTCCTGAAAAATATCAACATAGAATTTTTGTTTCAATTGACGGAATGAAAAAAACAAACGACAGTATAAGAGGTGAAGGGGTTTTTGATAAAGTTGTAAATAATTTTTCGGGAGATAAAAGAGCTGTTTTTAATATGACTCTTTCCGGAGATAACTTCAAAGAGCTTCAGCAGGTAGTTGAACTTTCAGAAAAGATCGGAATTTCAGGTGTTGTCTGTAATATTTATACAGCTTTGGACTCAAACTCTAAAAGCAGACTGGAGCAGGAAATAAGAGAGAAAATTATTGAAACAATAAAGGAAGTTAAGAAAAAAAAACCAGCACAGATGCTCATTACAGCAAAAGCTTTAGATTGGTTTGAAAAAGGTGATCACAGAGATAAATGTTACTGGAGTGAAAAAGTTCTGCACTATGATATAAACTGGAATAATCGACCGTGTTTTGCTGTAGCAGACTGTTCCAACTGCGGTTGTTTTGCAGGGGCAATGGGTTCTCCACTGGGATCTTTCGGACAGTTTAAAGGTTTGCTTGCAATTATGTTTCATGTTGCTGCTTTCAGGATCAGCAAGTTTTTTAGAAAAAACCATAAATGATATTTATCTGTAACAGGACTTTCGCCAAAAATCAAGCTTAAAAAATCTGAAATTCTATGATTAAAGCAACTTGGTGAAAAAAATGAAACTTAAAAAACATTAAAATACTTCACCGAAATTTCATTTGACATTGATTCTCCAATAAGATATACTTAAATGAATTTCGTTGAGAGCTATATGAGAAACAATTCAAATAAAATTCCAATTTTGTCTTTTTCAGGCACGATTTTTGCGCAGACAGACATGGGAATTAGAATAAATAGGGATATGTGAGGTGAATTATGAAGAACCGTAAAATGTATATTGTAATTTCAATGATTCTGTTGTTTCTTTTTCTCAGTTGCGGAGAAGATTCAAAAAAGGACAATGATTCGGATGAAACAAAAGACGACACAATTTCAGGAAATGATTCTGATGCTGAAGAGCAGGATGAAGAATTGGACGAAGAACAGGATGAGGAAGAAGAGAAAATCCCTGAAAACATTGTTGAGTTTTCTGCTGTTCGCTCTCAAATGCTTGGATCAGCAGATTCCACACGAGTTGATAGCTGGGAAGAAATGATAACCCTTTTTCCACATATAAATAATACCGAAATAACTGAAGAGATGCTTGATTTCGATAAGAATATGGTGGTGGCAATAACTATTGGTTACAGATCCGTATTGAGTTGTTTCCATGTTATAGTTAAATACATTCTTCATGAAGAGAACACTCTTCAGTTTCATTATGAAGAGAGGGGAACATATCACCCAGATGGTTCACCAGGCGATTGCCCTGATTCTCCTTCCTTTCCCGGCACAGTAGTCATGATAGATAAAGAAATAATCGAAGAGCTTTACGGTGACAAGGATTTTGAATTGGAGTTTTTTTACATAGATTCATTGCATAAGGGTGTCACCGCTGAAGAGGCTGAGAAATACCTTGAATTTTGAAGTTTTGCAAAAACAACAGGGATTCTTTTAAAAACAAACACTTAGGTTGAAAAACAAGTGAAATTAAAAAAAATGGAGGATTCGATTTTAAAAAAAGGTTCGTAATATGTTTACAAAGATACCTTGATAGTTATAGATCCGACAGAAATAATAAAACCTTACGCAGAAAAGATGGAATACCTGACAAAAGTTAGAGCCGGAAGCACAAAAGGGATAAGGAACGGGTACTGGATAATTCAAGCAGTTGCAACAGATTTGAGAGAAAAAAGATCATTCCGCTTGTTAGCAAGAAATCTACTGAATTTTTTGGGGAACTTCATTTATCT
>SLGQ01000069.1 GCA_007136595.1 Candidatus Sumerlaeota bacterium
AAGAAGCTGAAAGAAAAATTCTGGAAGAGTTTGGAATTTTTCAGTAAAATAAATATACTTTCTGTGTGGATGATTTTTTAGTTCGTTCTGAAAAAAATTGAGGAGATAAACCGATGATAAAAACATTTACGATTTTCATAATATTTTTCCTTTCGGGTTGTTCCGGGGGCGTTGATTATGAAACAATTTCTTTTTCAAAGGGGGACGATATGGAAAACAAGATTCTTGTGGCTTATGGAAGTAAATCGGGTTCAACCACCGAGGTTGCTGAATTTATGGCTTCGGAGCTTGTGAAAAAAGGGCTTACAGTTGACTTGAAGCCGGCAAAGGATGTGAAATCGGTTGATGAATATAAAACTGTAATTGTGGGTGGACCTATCTGGGCTGGAAGCTGGCCCGGACCTGTTACAGATTTTGTTAAAAACAACAAAGAGAAGTTACAGGAAAAGAAAGTGGCATACTTTCTCACATGTTTGTCTCTGACTGAAGATAAAGAAGAAAGCAGAAAAGCGGAAGAAAAATATCTTGAAAAAGAAAGGGCAATGGTTGAGCCTGTTTCAGAAGGAAGATTTGCAGGTAAAATGGATTCAAGCAAACTAAACTTCTTCCTTAAAATAATGATGAAAATGATGAAAGCCAAAGATGCCGATCACCGTGACTGGGATAAGATAAAAGAGTGGGTGAGTGAAGTTGCGGGAAGTTGAGATTTTTGACTTTGATCAATTCTTAAATTATATTTCAGGTGATTAATCTGATTTGGAATGAGGTCAAAATAATGGGGATTGAAAGACTGAAAAGACTTCTAAAGGAAAAAGAAGGGATTTGTCTTGAATTTAAGGAGTCAAGAACTGAAATGCCGAAGAATCTTTTTGAATCAATTTGTGCTATGCTCAATCGTGATGGCGGAGATGTTATTCTTGGGGTTAATGATAATGGAAAAGTGACGGGTGTTGATTCTTCAAAAGTTGATAAAATTGTTAAAGAAATTGTAAATCTCTCTAATAACCCAACCAAACTTGACCCACCATTTATCCTTTTTCCATCAGTTCTTGAAATAAACAATGAAAAGATCATACATATCCAGATTCCAGCAAGTTCTCAGCTACATAAAACTGCAAACACTGTTTTTGATCGAAGTAGCGATGGAGATTTTAAGATTTCTCAAAGCCATCAGATTGCCGAAATATACAATAAGAAACGAAACTTTTACTCAGAAGGCATAATATTTGAAGCGATAAGATTTGAAGATTTTAAACCGGAGCTGTTTCCAAAAGTTAGAGCATTGATTAAAAGTTACAACCCAAACCATCCATGGCTGCTCATTGACGATAGGGAAATGCTTGAAAAAGCAGGACTTTGGAAAAGAGATCCGCACACAGCTAAAGAGGGCTACACACTGGCGGCAGTTCTTTTGTTCGGAAAAGATGAGGTGATCCAGAATGTTGTGCCTCACTACAAGATAGATGCTTTAGTAAGAATCAAAAATACTGACCGTTATGACGATAGAGAATATATCCAGACAAATTTAATTGAAGCATACGAACAGCTAATGTCATTTGTTCAAAAGAACTTGCCGGATGTTTTTTATTTGGAGGATGATCAGCGAATCAGTCTTCGCAGTAAAATTTTCAGGGAAGTTGTGGCAAATTTAATTGTCCACAGAGAATATACCAATGCATATCCGTGTTCTTTTATTATTTATTCTGACAGAGTTGAAACATTTAACGCAAACAATGTTAATGGTTCGGGACCTATAAATCCTGATAGGTTTACGCCATTTGCAAAAAACCCAACTATTGTGAAATTTTTCATTCAGCTTGGAAGAGTTGACGATCTTGGTTCCGGTGTTTTAAATGTAAGTCACTATATTAAACACTATTCTAAAGGGCAAGTGGCGCTATTTATTGAAGAGCCTGTGTTTAAAACGATGGTTCCCAAACCTGTTGACTTTAGAATTGAGGGAGCAATTGAGGGAGCAATTGAGGGAGCAATTGAGGGAGCAATTGAGGGCGTTACAAAAAGAGTTATGGATAAGTTGAAAACTGTTTTGTCCGCAATTGCAGAAAAGGAAGGTGAGCGGATACCTTATTACGCTGAAAAAACAGGGCTTCACGAAAAAACAATTGAAAGATATATGAAACAATTAAAAGACGCAAAGTTAATTGAGTTTATAGGTGATGCATCGCAAACTGGCGGTTATTTTTTAACAGAAAAAGGAAGGAATAGGTAAAAAAATGAAAGCCAAAGACAAAACATGTAAGATTATCAATTTCATTGCTGTTTTGATGCTTTTTGCTCTTTTTCTCTTTTCGTGCTCAAAAAATCCCAATGTGCTTAATGATGAAGAAAAAAGCATCAGCGATAAGGATGAAGTTCTTGAAACAGATCACCATGATGATGTTGATAAAGATGACGAAAAGAGTGATGTTGTTTTTTCTGATGATGAGGATACCGGGGAGGAAATTTCTGAAAATGATCATGAGCCGATAGATGATGAAGAGCACGATTATGACAACGCCATAAATGATGATGCAAATGATGAAGATATAATATATCCTCCGGAAGAGATAAAGATCGTTGTAATTACTGATACTCATTTCAGCGGAGATCAGGAAAAAATTGATAGAGTTCAAAAAATCATAAAAGCTATCAACGATCAAGCAAAAGGTCTTGGTGGGACAGATATTCTTGTTAATTGCGGAGACATCGTTTCAAAAATTTACCGCAAAGATAATTTTTATGTCGGAATTGCAGTTGATGCCATGAAAGATCTTTCTGTTCCTCACTATCCTGTTCTTGGAAATCATGATTATAATATGGAAGAAAAAGATACAAACTGGGGAGCACCTTTCACAGAAGAAGAAATTCTTGAAGCTGAAGCTATATGGAAAGAACACATGGGTATAGACCCCTACTACTCTTTTGTTTTAAAAGGATGGAGGATCATAATATTAAACAGCATGAGAGGGAGATATCTTTCAAGATATTTTGATCCGGACCAGATGATCTGGTTTGAAAATCAATTTGCTGATGGAAGACCGGCACTTATTTTTGTTCACCATCCGCTTGAAACAGACAGATTCGGGTTTCTCCCTACAGGTGAAATGATCCAAAAAAAGGTTGAGCCGCAGTTTTATAACATAATTTCAAATAACAGACATCTCATTAAAGCTATCATGGTTGGACACGGACATATTTATGACATCCCTGTTGTAATGACTGCTTCTATCGGTGACACAAATTTACTCAGCGGAGATGAACCACACACGATCCTTGAGGGGAGGACAGATTCTACAGTCAGAATAAAAACCAGAAGAGATCTGTAAGAGAATTAACCGTCACTTTCAATAAAAGAGACTATTTCTTTAAATGAGTTAAGGACTGTTGTTCCTGTTTCCTTAAGTCTTTCAGGGCTGTTATGACCTCTTGGAACAAGGATCGTTTTAAATCCGGCTTTTTGTGAAACTTCGAGATCATGAACGGTGTCACCTATGAAAAGAACTTTGCCGGGCTCTATATTGAGTTTTGTTTTTATTTTTTCTGCAAGATGTGACTTGCCTTCTCCGTAATGGTCTTCTATCCCCTGTATGAATGAAAAGAAGTGGTCTATTCCGAATTTTTTTACATGTCCTTTTAGCCATTCATGCTTCATGGCTGAAAGTATTCCCCTGTCAATGGAGTTTTCATGCAGGTATTTGAGAAAAAATTCTGTGTCATCAAAAAGTTTAACAGCAGACATTTCTTCAAGATAATAGTCTATGAACTCCTGAGAAATTTCTTCCCATTCATTTTCAACATCGAGATCAAGAGCCTTGTAATAGTTAATGACCGGAAACTCAAAAATCTTAGAATAAAAATCAATTGTTATAGGTTTTCTGCCCCTTTTTTGAAGCATTCTGTTCATCGCTTTTACACTTAGCCACGCATCGTCTATGAGAGTTCCGTTCCAATCAAAAATAACTGCTTCAACTTTTCTTTTCACTATCATTCTCCGTCATTTTCAGTCCGACATCTTTCAATATTTCAATACAACTTTCAAAACCTTTTGTAGTATCAATGATGTAGTCCCCGAACTTTATTTTTTCATCAATTGTAAGTTGAGAGCTTACTCTTGCCTGTGCCTCTTCCAAAGTAAAACCGTTTCTTTCCATTACCCTTTTAAGCTGAACATCTTTGTCGCAAGTTGTGATAATAATTTTTTCAAAATGTTCATGCCAGCCCGCTTCAATAAGTATTGCCGCTTCAAAGATCACAGGTCCGCTTTGAGACAATGTTTTTATTTCAGCCATTGCACTTTTTATAAGTTCCGGGTGGACAATGGAGTTGAGGACCGCAAGCTTTGATCTGTCAGAAAAAACCATTTCACCAAGCAATTTTCTGTCAATGGAGCCGTTTTTTATAACTTCTTTGCCAAAAACCTGAGCTATGCTCTGAATGATCCGCTCTTCCTTTAATACTTCGTGTCCAACAAGGTCTGCATCCAATATTTTTATGCCGAAGTTTTCAGATAAATATTTGGAAACGGTGCTTTTACCTGTTGCGATCGAGCCTGTGAGTGCCCAGACTTTACTCTTTTTTTTCTTCATCTCGAAATCTTAGCCTGACTCTAATGAAGTACGGTCTTTCACCGGGAACATCTCTTATTTTTATTAACTGTCCATCTTTAAGTTTTTCAGGCATTTTGTAGGTAACTCCCGTGCCGTTAGGCATAAGGATGGTTTGTGGAACTCCCCTTTGAACTTCATCTACATAAAGTATCTGCTCAAGGATTACAGCATCGGGAGGCAAAGGAGCATCAACTTTGCAGGAACACACTGAAAAAACTAGTGTTAAAGTAGAAAGAAAAAATAATAACCTTGCAACCATTCTTTACTCCTTCACCTATTACGCAAACCATTATATAAATAAAACTTCCACTTGTAAAAAAAATAAGTATTTTTTAGATGTTTAGATATCGGGTGTAAAGGTGTTTTTATGGATCAGTACGATGTAATAGTTATCGGTGGCGGTATAAGCGGATTGACAGCTGCAGCAATTTTAAGCCGTGCCGGACAAAAAGTGGCAGTTTTTGAAATGTCCGGGGGACCGGGAGGTTATCTTGCCGGTTTTGAGAGAAAAGGATTTGTTTTTGATTCTGCTATACACTGGCTTAATCAGTGTAGTGAAAGTGGTTATGTCTATAAGGTGATGAACTCGATAGGAAGTGATTTCCCAAAAGTAAGAGAACAGGCGAGAATAAAGAAAGTAATAAATAACAAATTTGATTTCACCCTTACAAACAAACCCGATGATTTGAAAAAAGAGATGATTAAAACTTTCCCGCATGAAGCAAAAGGAATTGAAAAGTTTTTTGGCAATGCAAAGAAAATGGCCCGCATTCTAAAAGCCCATCGTGTTGATTTCAGGGATATGTCAACTAGAACCATGTCCGGCAGAATAAGGTATGCTTTTAATATGGCTCTGTTCGGAATGAACTTTCTTCCCTATATTTTTTATTCCGGAGATGATGGTGTCAAAAAAGGGTTGACAAAATACTTCAAGGATCCGGAACTGATCAGATTATGGAAATCAGAGCCTGATATTTTATCCTGCATGATCCCGATAGCATGGGCTTACAACAACGATTATCAGCTTCCTCCTGTAGGTGGAGGACAGGCAATGCCCAAGTGGTTGGAAAAAGTTCTTAAACAGCATGGAGGAAATATTTTTTATAACACCAAAGTTATAAAAATTATTGATGACGGGAAAAAATCTGTAGAGGTTGTTGCACAAAAAAACAAGGAAAAAATATCATTCAAATCGGATTATGTTATCGCTGCGTGTGATTCAGCATCTCTGTTTGAAAAAATAATGAGACCCGAATTATCAGGAGACAACTTCCTGGATCAGCTTAGA
>SLGQ01000209.1 GCA_007136595.1 Candidatus Sumerlaeota bacterium
CTTCAAGGATTTTTTTTGCATTTTCTTCAGTTGGATTTACAAGAATATCAATGTCTCCCGTAAATCTCGGATGCCCGTGAAAAGCAAGAGCATAGGCTCCCACAATAAGGTATTCAACTCTTTTTTCGTTTAGTAACTCTAACAACTCTTTGTAGTCTTTGGTCACTTCCGCCATATTGTCTCCTCAATTTTTCCACGGCTTCAATTCTTTCCTGATGTGTTTTTGAAAGCCAATATTCAAGATCACTTTTATCATTCTTTAAGTCTGAAAGCTTCTTTTTTGTTACTACTTTTGCTATTTCACTCATAAAATCCTCAACAAAAAATCTTTGTAATTATACATCATAATCCAGTTATTTGCAAAGAATAAAAGGAAATTATGTCATCTTACTGTTGTTCCCATCCCCCTTCGAACAATGTTCAACTATACATAACTATTATACTGATGCTATACGACCTATGTTGTCGGGTCAAACGCGCTAGGATTCAGGATAGCATTTTTATATATTTTCAGGAATAAAAGTTATTTGACCGATACGAATTTGTTGTCTTTTATGTATTTCCGCCACAATTTATCTTTATATTCAGCGGCATAGTCAATATTTACCCTTTTGGCTGAAACAACTGTGAATTTTTGAGGGGAACTGTTGAAGCCGATGTAAAGTTCATTTCCTGTAACAATATCGTAACGGTTCAGTTTCATGTCTATTGAGAGAGCTTTTGTCAGTTTTCCGGGACCATTGGTCAAATCTTTATCTTTTAAAATACCGGGACGATTTTCCTTTATGAAACTGAGACCTTCAACTGGCTCGACAGCCCTTATGAGTACAGCATGGGGATTGCCTTCCTTTTCGGCAACAACATTAAGGCAGTGGTACATTCCATAGATAAGATAAATATAAGCATACCCGCCGGCTGAAAACATTGCTTCCGTTCTTCCGGTTCTTTTGTTCCCGAATGCATGACAACCTTTGTCTTTGGCACCGCAATATGCTTCAGTTTCAACTATTTTTGTCACTATTTTGGTGCCGTTTACATTTCTTATAAGATAGTGTCCCAACAATTCTTCTGCAACTGTAAGTGCATCTCTTTGAAAAAAAGTTTTATCGATCCTCATCTTTTTTAAGCCTGTGCCGTCAAGAAAGTGATCTCAAAAAATCTATGAAGCACGCGTTGTCTTTTTCATCTCTTACTGTCACTCTGATGAAAGATCCGTTTTCAAACCCGAGTTTACCTGAACAGTCTTTTATCAAAATGTTTCTTTCAATTGCCTTTTTCGCTATTTCATCACATTTATAAGGAGGGAGAACTTCACAAAGGATATAGTTTGCTCCGGAAGGGATCGGCCTTATAAAATTTATTGAAGAGAGTTCCTGAAAAAGTTTTTCTCTTTGCACAACTATTTTTTTCATTGACTTGAGATAATCTTTCCTGTATTTGTGAAATATCTGGAGAAAAAATTCTCCGATCGAACTTATGTTCCATACCGGGAGAGATTCCTGAACTTTTTTTATAAGCTCACTGTTCCCGCTTGCAAGAACTCCGAGCCTGCATCCCGGAACGCCATAACTTTTGCCTATACTTTTTATCACAATAAGATTTTGATTTTCATCAAGTATTTCATCATCTATCAAAGTTTGGGGTTCTGTTCCGTCGGCAAAATCAACAAAACTTTCATCTATTACAAGGGTTTTTCCTTCTTTTTTAAAATGTGCGGCAATTTCAAGCAAATCTTTTTTAGGAATAAAGTTTCCTGTCGGATTATCAGGATTTACAATTATCATTGTTTCAATGTTGTGTGAAAAATCTATGATATCATCTTTGCCATATTTAAAATCGGCGGAATTTGCAGAGAAATATTTGATCTTATTTTCGTCACTTCTTGCAATATATTCATGAAATGTGGGAACAGGAACTCCGATATTATTTTGATCAAGTAACGGAATGAGTGCCGCTATCAGCTCGGAAGCACCATTCCCCACCAGAATGTTTTGTGGAGAACACTCAAACATATCAGAAGCAAGTTTTCTCTGGATCGAGGATGTTGAAGGATATTCTGTAATTAGACGGTTAAAAACCATTTTAAATTCCTGCAACATAGTTTCAGGGGGAAAATAGGGGTTGACAAGATAACAGAAATCTTTCAGTTCAGGAAATCTCCAGAATCCCCCGTACCTTTTAAGATAAGTGTCTGCATCATTTGAAAAAAGTGTTTGCGCTATATCGAGATCGTTATGATCATCTATCTCATACCACTTTTTTTCGTCTTCAATTATTTCCGCTTTAAGTTGCGACTTGTTAATGAAAGTTATAACTCCAAGAATGTTTTCATAATATTCATTGTGTCCGAAAGCATCACAGTAAGCACTGAGAAACGGAATATATATATTGTTTATGAACTCTTTTGAAAACTTGTATATGTTTAAAGTTTTAAAGTACTTATCAGTATTGTTGAAATCAAAATCTTCTTTGGGTACAAACTGTGAAATGTTATTTGTTTCAGACAAAGTAACCACTGTTCCATCCATCCAGTTCTGCCACTTTGAAACCAGAACTCCGTTTTGTTCATCGCGTTTTAGAAGCTTCTTTATGATATCTTTTTCAAATATCAGGTCACTTTCAAGAAGTATCGTGTCATCCTGTCCGAACATATCTTTCGCAAGATAAAGCGAATAAATATTGTTGGTTTTATCATAATCGGGATTTTCCACATATACTATCTCCTTTCCATTGAAAGAATTCCCGAAAACATTTTTAACACCTTCCCCTGCAAATCCTATGACCAGCACTATTCTTTCTATCTCAGGGAATGAAGTGAGGATGCTCAATGACCGTTCAAGAAGTGTCTTTCCACTCACTTCCACCATCCCTTTTGTTTTGTTTTCAGTTATTTTCCCAAGTCTTCTGCCCATTCCGGCAGCAAGTATCATTGCCTGCATATCAACACCTTTAAAAAAGATCGATAAGTTGCTGTTTTGTTTTTATCCCGTAATTTTGGGGAATTCCGCTGTATTTAACATCTTCCCCTTTTAATTTGTTCTTTTCCAGATATTTTTTACCTGAATAATCCTGAAGCTCCGATATCACTTGATCCATTCCCGGTGTTGAAACTCCGCAAATATCTGCAATAGATCTCAAAATGAGCAAACCGTATGGAACATCTTCCGTAAAGTAGCGGTTTGAAGGATCGGGGAAAAAAAGACCACTGCCTTTTTCTTTTAAAGGAAAAGTTATATTTCTGAAAGCTTCTATACTTCTCATTTTTACAGTAAGTTCAGACCAGTTATCAACTTCATAGTGCTCTGTCAAAGTTTTAAACAGAGGAAAAGGAATTGCAAGACTAATTATGATATCTGAAATTTCTTTGTCACATTTGAGCAATATTTTTGAAGTTTCATCGTCCCAATCCCTGTAAAAGAAGGCTTTATCTTTATCCGAAGGGTTTTTTATCATTGAACAGAGTCTTGTGGTGTGAAGTATCGGATTTGAATTGGATATCGTTGTTTCAAGGTAGGAACTGAGATGAATTATCTCGGTTTTAAAACTTTTTTTGAAAAGGGTAGTCGCAAGATCATATCGCTCTTTGTTTTTTTCCACACCTGTCGAAGCTGCAAAAAGTTCGTTTTTCAGACCTGAAATGTCAACGGTTTTACCTTTTTCAATTATCCTGCAAATAAACGGAACCCGTTGAAAAGCAAAAAGAGGGAAGTTCTCTCCCAGAACATTTCCGGCTATCCAGAAAAAACCTCCTGAAGCTGTTACACTTCCAACCATCTGTCCCTGTTTCATGAAACCTTTTATTTCCCTTAATTTTTCAGGAACAATGTGTCCCGGCAATGTGCTTAAAATGACATCGGAAAAGGGTATTGTTTCTTCCGCTTTTTCTGAAACGGTTATTTCCCTGCTGACAACTTCTGTGCCGTCAGGAAATATCGCTGTCAATCTCTTTCCCCATGGATCTCTGTTTGAAGTGAGTATTGAAACATTTTCAAAATGATGCGATGCCGTCACTGCAACTGCATGCGCAAGATTTCCTCCTCCAAGTATTGTGAGATTCATTTTTTATCACCGTTTTTTTCAGCAATTATTTTTTCTATCATATCTGCTCCCATTACTCCAGATCTTCCCGGATATTTATCCATTCCGCTTTGCAGTTCTTTCAACATATCTCCATCTATTCCTTTGCCCGAAAGATCTCTCACCATTTCACATATATTTTCAATTTCTCCCTGCTCAATTGTTTTTCCGATTTTTTCCAGAGACCTTAAATTCCAGGGAACTCCGGGATAATCCATTGAATCTCTCCCCTTCCTGTCATATTCTGAAGAAAAAGTGATCACCGGTTTTTTAAAAAGAAATACAAAATCATACACGATACCGGAGAAATCACTTATCATAATATCTGCCTTTCTCATGGAATCAAGCCCGTCAGCTTCCTGATCCCAGATCAACATTTCACTTTGCGGATATTCTTTCATCAAACCATCTATCATTTTCTTTTCTGCAACAAAACTTTGAGGATGAGGTCTGATTATCAATCTTATATCACCCTGCTTTGAAAGTTTGTCTATTATCTCTTTGCCACTTTTACTTAAAAGTCCGTGACTCCCCCATGTAGGAGAAATGAGAACTGTGGTTTTATCATCAGTTTTTTGATCATCAGGATATTTTTCAAGCTTTTCTCTCATAACATCGAGATATGTACAGCCGATCGCTTCAACCGTTTTCTCAGGAATACCTCTTATGTTTTCAACGGTTTTTATAAATTCTTTATCCCCATCCCCCCCGGTCAGGACAATATCATAATAATCAACACCGAAAGTTGAATATCCGCTGCTTCCTCCGGCTGAATGGGTTATATGAACATATTTTCCAACACCTTTGCTTCTTTTTATCTGCAAAACATCAAGTCCGGGAGTTGTCATGACACATACATCGGCAGAAAGGGTGTTAAGATAGAAAAATGCTTTATTACCCTCCCCGATATACTTTGTTTCCACATTTTCAAACCCGCAATTTAATCCCGGGTCATTCTCTTTGCTCGAAAGATATGTCGTTTTCACACCCCTTTTATCAAGCTCTCTGATAACAGGTAAAAATACATTCCAATACTGCGGACCTTCAGAATAAAAAACTATTCTGTGTTTTCCCTTGGAACCTTTTTTTACCCCGTACAACAAAGAAGGAATGTCTAAAATTTTAAAAAACACCCCTTTAACTACAAAGAACAGTGTAGCAACAATTCCGATAACTGCTGAAAAAAGCATGCTCCCTGAACCGGGATCAAGATATGCAAAAAGGGGGAACGGTAAAAATATAATAAAGATCAACCAAATTTTAAAAAATTTGTTCATTTGAAAACTCTCCATTTTGAAGGTGAATTAACATCTTTTTCTCTCATAATTTTATAACCTTCATGAAAAACCATTTCATATCTTTTCTGCCGCTCCATTCTCCACTGTACATCATAAACTGAAAAAGGGAATTTCTTTTCGGGAGATTTGATCTCTGCTCCGGTAAAAGGGTTGACCCCCTCAACTATGTTTTCCATTGCCATAACTGGGATATCTGCAGATGTCATAAACTCATCTTCAATGCGTAGAGTCCCTCTTTGATCAAAATCTTTTATCATTATCAAGTTATTGAAATATGAGGGATGTGCTCTTTTTCTTGCTCCGGGAATTCTCTGCTGTCTGAAAAACGGATTGTAAACATTTCTCCCGTGATCAGAAACAAGTATTATCCGGGTGTTATCATAGACCCCGTTTTCTTTCATCCATTTAAACCAGTTATTTACAAGCCTTAATGTGGCTCCCATCGTGTAGAGATGTTTAAGTGCATTTCTGCTCCGTCCAAATTTCCGGTGAATTTTTCTTGGATA
>SLGQ01000080.1 GCA_007136595.1 Candidatus Sumerlaeota bacterium
TTTCAATAATATTTTTAGCTTCAATAAATCCTTTAAACCATTTTAAAAATGCTTTTTCAGGAAGAAACGGGTTAAGGTTTATGTGTGCAACAGCTACAGTTGCTCCCAAAATTGAAGAAACGAAAATGGCTTCTATAACTGTTTCTGTGCTGTATTTCGAAACAGAAGGGTCGGGAGAAGAAAAATTAAGGTCGTAAAAAGGGAGATGAGCTGAAACTTTTGCCTGTTTTAATTTTCCTTTCAAGGTTTTCAGGTCGGAAGTTTTTAATGACCTGTAAACAGAGGGATCACTTAATACAATTTCTATACCGCTTTCAACCGTTTCAAAAATATTTGAATAAAACCATTTACTTTCGCTGACGATTTCACCAAGTTTTTTATAGTAGGATAAGATCATATCATTTGCCCGGAAATAACCTTTAATAAAAAAATCCCGTCTGTTTTAAGGAACAAGAATGATAACTCTTCCATTTTTTAAAGCATCCCCGGACAGTTCTGTTTTAATTTTTTCAACACTTTTTTCATCGAGGATTATTTGATTTTCTTTATTAATGCTTTTAGCTTTCAATGTGAGTTCCTTCCCTTCAAAACCCATCTTTTTTATTAAGCCTTTGGCATTTTTTGAGATGTAATGGACATTCCCTGCACTGTTTTCTTCAAAAGAAGTGTTACTGCAATCATAGATCGTCTGAAAATCATCCGTTTTGATCACAGGAAAAAATGACGGCTCAAATTTATTGTTCCCGACATTTATCACCAAAACCTGCTTTTTGCCACTGTTCCCGTCATCTATCGACACTCTTTTTTCATTTTCTTTTTTTTCTTTACAAAAACTGCCGAAAAATCTTTCAGAAACGATGCTTAATGGTATGGAATAAACAAATTCCACAGATCCGTCAGAATAATATCTTTTAGAAACAGGGTTGTTTTTTTTGACAAATTGATCGATCACAGATCTTAATCTTGATTTACTTTCAACCTTTTCACCCACAGAAGAATTACCATCAAAAGAAATAGCAAGAATTGATCTTTTTGCTCTGTTTACACTGTTTACAACTGCCGATCTCTCAGCACTCAACCTTGAAGATATAAGGTCTGACCCATTTATTTCTGAAACTCCGCCACCGGTGATAAGAAGTGTTTTGGTGCTCCAGTTTATTGAACCGTCGGTTATTTTCTGCTCAAACTCATCATCGGCACTCAGTTTTACCGGGGAATAGATCATAGTAGTTATAAAAAAAGTGTGGAGCAATATCTTAAAGATCATACGACATCTCTGCCGGCAGTTGCAACAGTCTTTCCAGATCTATCCTGCTTCGTGGATTTCAAATATATTAAAGACATACATTTTCCAAGAGTTGAAGAAATGGGGTTTTCCAAAAACAAATTTGCTCCGTTTTCACAAACCGGGATAACTTTTTCTTTGTATTTTTCAATAACACCTTCGAGTCCGCAACCATTTTCAGGGCAACATATTATTTTCAGATAATCCTCATTGATGGTCAGAATACTGTCGCAATAAACGATCCCCCCTTTAAGGAAATTAATATCGTTGTAAAACTCAAGCTTTTCCGGAGAAAACACATCCCATCCCAAATTGAGAATATGGAGGTCATAAAGCCAGAATCTCCCTTGAAATCTAATATCGTGGATAGAAAGAAAAGTCTTTATGTGCTCATATTCCTTGTTTCTGTGGTATATTTCTTTAAGATAAACCGGGGTGAGTGCAGTCTGCCAGTCATTGCAGTGAATAATATCAGCTTTTATAATTTTTGATGCAAGCTCAAGAACCGCTCTTGAATAAAATACAAACCGCTCAGAGTTGTCAGGATAATCTCCTGTTATATTGCCGTAAAGCCCATCTCTCTCAAAATATTTGTTTGATATGAACCAGACAGTTGTCCCTGAAACCGGATGCTTCCCCTTCCAAAGTTCAGCATTCTCCATCTTGTCCCCGACAGGCACCTCAAATCCCATTCCAGTCTTTTTTATGTTATACAGATTTTCATCTATCATACTGTAAAACGGTACTACCGCTTCAACCTCAATTCCTTCATGTGGAGCAATTACAATATTTCTCACACTTTCTCCAAGGACTCCTGAAGAAACATAAGGTAATAATTCCGATGCCGCAACAAGCACTTTCATTCCGGCTTACTTCCTCCAAATTAAAACACCGGATAAAGATAATAGTTGAAGTGTCTTTGTCAGTCAAATTTTTAATCAACTGAAGGTGTTTAAAAAAAATATAGACAAAAAGAGCAACCTGTGTCAAAATTGATCGTTTTTGTTATGATTGTTAAATAAAATGTCCCGGATCATGGCACTAAAGATTGTCACTGGTTAAATTAATATCCGGGAGGGAATAAAATGAAGTACTTGACAACATTTTTGATTTTAATTCTTTTTTCATCATTTTTGTATGCTGGAGCATGTTTTGAAATTAATGAGCAGAATGACACTCTCATGCCCAATGAATCCAATGCGGCAAAATTTATCTGTGAACAGGAGTTCATAAAAGAAGGTGCAGTTGTTGACGGAAAATGCGATGAAACATATATAATTACGCACCTTATCCTTGGAAACTCCATTGTGGTGATAATTGAAAAAGGTTCTGAAAAACACAGTGTGGTAGTATCAGGCAAAGATGAACTGCCCAGTGCTTATAATCAGCTTGCAAGAGCTTTTTTAAAAGGGATCCCCGTTAGTAGAAAACATACTACAACAGAAAATGTTGTAAGCACTCAGGCTGAAACATCCAGAAAAATAAAAAGCGAACTTAATTTTATGATCCAGCTTGGATACGGATTTCAACCCACCGAAAATATCGGGGGCGGTATAAACTGGACTATGGGGCTCAGATATGACATGCGATTCATGTTCCTTGATTTTGAGTTTGCATCAGGGCTCTACAACGCTCACGGTCCCACTTACTTTGAATTCAATCTGGTCGGGTTTAAAGGTGCTTATTATTTTTCAGAAACAAGTCCGTCAAGTTTTTATCTGGGAGCCGGAATAAGAGCAGGCTTTTACTTCATGGAAATAGATAACAATGAATACTGGGGTGAAGATCTGGAGTTTTCCGGATCGGGAATTATAAGTTTAGGACATGAATGGTTACGCAACACTTCAAAAAGATTCATGGTTCAACTTGATGCAAAATTCCCGTTCCACACATTGAAACTCAACGATCACAAAGGAAATGACCGGAGATATTATTTTCCCACAGTTTCCTTTAACATTGGTGTGGGGTTGTAATTTTGAACGGTCGCTTTTTTAAAACACTGACAAATTTTTTAACAATTTTTCATTTTGCGGTTTTCTTTACAGGCTGTACCAAAGTTCTTGATGTCTTCAATGAAAAGGAGGACGAAAAAGAGGTAACATTTCTCTTTCTTTATACTAATGACGAACATGGACATTTTTATGAAAAAGAGGGCTTTTATAAAGCTGCTGCTTTATACGAAATGTGGCACGAAGAAGAAAAAAACTGTAATGGATGCAAAGTTTTCAGATTGTCTGGCGGAGACAGCTACACCGGTTTTGTAGGCTCTTCACTTTTCAACGGGAATTCAATGGCGGAAATAATGAATGTTTTGCGGTATCAAGTGAGTGCTGTCGGCAATCATGAATTTGATTTCGGAATGAAACCGCTTAAAAGGAATCTCATACTTTCAAAAATAAGATATCTGTCATCAAATGTCATTTTCAGTGACATGAGGGAAACTTTTGCACCTTATGCTGTTTTTGAAAGCCTTGACGGAGATGTTGCCTTTATCGGATCAACGACAGAAGATCTGAAACAGGTTTCCTTTGCCAACTATATTCTTGATGCCAAAGTTGTAAAACCGGAAGGACCTGTGGGCAGAAACCTCAAAAAGCTGAAAAAAACCACCGATATTCAAGTAATTGTAACTCATGATTCTTACGAAAGTTCTCTTAGATGGGTCAACTCTCTTGAAGAAAAACCTCTCATCGTTTTTAACGCACACAGCCATGAAAAAATTGTTAAAAACCATGATGGAGTTCTTTTTATTCAGGCAGAAAGAAATTTAAATTATTATGCCAGAGTTGAAGTTGCCAAAAAAGGGAAGACGGTACAAATAAAAAGTGCCGACATAATTCCTTTGAAAAGAGACCTCTCTCTTGAACTTGAGGGATCAAAAAAAATTAGATCTCTGACAGATAAGTATCTGGGCTTAGTTGATAAAATTGCCGGGACTGTACTTATAACGGCTGATGATGACTTTGAAAACTCATCTTTTCAAAAACTTTACGCCTGCGCAACCCTCAACGAACACCCTGGTTTTGATGTTGCGATGAGCAATCCACGGGGATATCGAGATATTATAACAAAAGGACCGGTCAAAAAAAGTGACATTATATCGATCCTACCGTTTAATAACCGCATAGTTTTTTCAAAAGTTTCCGGAAAAGATCTTATCTATAACCTTGAACTTTCCGGAGACAGTTACTGCGGAACAAAAAAAACTGATGAAGGTTGGATGAAAGACGGTGAAAAGATCGATCCTGAAAAAACCTATAGCGTTGTAATTCACGAGTATATTCTGGGAGGAGGAGATTTTTTCAACTTTATGGAATATAAATCAGAAAGTGAAATCACATCAAAAGACTGGAGAGCACCGATAGAAAAATATCTTTCCGAAAGTTCAAAAAGAGGGCTCAATTTACAACAGGCACTTGATTGGCTTAAAGAAAGACACGATCACTGAAACTAACTGTCTATATTGAGAGTTTTCATTACTTTTTTCATATCTTCCCAGACAGGTCTTTTATACTTTTCATTTCTCAAAAGGGCACTGGGATGATAAGTTACAAAAACTGTTTTTCCATTGTAACTGTAGCTGTTTTCCCTTGCTTTAGTTATGGAACAATCAATGTTAAGAAGATATTTTGCCGCCACTTTTCCAAGAAGAACGATCACTGAAGGATTTACAAAATCGATCTGCTTTTTAAGGTAGTCTATGCAGCAGTCAGCTTCATCAGGAAGAGGGTCACGGTTACCGGGAGGTCTGCATTTGACAATGTTTGCAATATAAACTGAATTCCTCGGTATTTTCATTCCGTTTTCTATAATCTTTGTAAGCAGCATTCCCGCTTTTCCGACAAAAGGTCTTCCTGAAACATCTTCATCCTGTCCCGGACCTTCACCTATAAACATAAGATCGGCGCTACTGTTACCCTCTCCGAAAACCAGCTTATTTCTTGTGACACCAAGTCTGCACTTCTGACAGTTCAAAATTGAACTGTGGAGAGTTTCGAGGTCAGTTATTTCTTCTGTTTTTTTTATTTTAAGGGATTTTTCTTTTAAGGATATATCCTGATCAGGCAGTTGATCTAAAAAATCCACCTGATCTTCAGGAATTAGAAAAGGTTCAACACTTTCCTGCCAATTCAACCAGTTTTCAAGCTGTTTTTTAAGGCTCAATGCTTTTTTCTGCCGTAACGAAGTATGAAAAGATTGTCTTCAAGTGCATTGACAGCAGACTCTCTCACTCTGGGATTGTCAGCTTCTTTGATTATCTTTCTTAAAAATTCCTGGACACTCTGGTCTGCAATATTTTTCATTGCATCTATTGCAACTGCTTTTGCAAGAAGAGATTTTTCTTTCATTATAAAATCATAAAGCGGTTTAACCCCTTCAACGGCATCCAACTGTCCTATAGCCATAGCGGCTGTAGTTCTCACTTCCTCTTGAGGATCACTGTTCAGAACTTTAATTAAGAAATTTAAAACTCCCTTGTACTGATATCTGCCAATAGTGGTAAGTATTATTCTCTTCCAGTTCACATCATTGTTTTTATTGAATAATCTCACAAGTGTTTTTGCCGTTTCCGGACCCTTTATTCTATCAAAA